>NZ_JAOVQM010000001.1:300000-461962 GCF_025742995.1 Paracholeplasma manati
CATGATTTTATCTATGGGTAGTTTTGATATGCCTGCCGTTGAAACCATCGAATTTGATGATGTGATGCGTATGGATGAATCAAACCCATATGTCTATGGTCAAATGGTTACCATGGAAGCATTCTTAGGTTATGGCATGGGTGGGTTCTATCTACAAGCCCCATTCTCAGACGAACGCATCATGATCAACTATCGTTCGATCGTAGATGATTCGATTTTAATGCCATACATCAACCAAACCGTTCGCATCGATGTCATCATTCACGATTATCAAGGTATGGCCAACTTGTGGCATGTAGCTTATATCGGTAACTCAATCAATCCAGTGACTTACACACCAGAAGACATCGTGAATCAGGTGATTCAGTTAGGTATTGAAAACCTTGAAGGCAAATCGTTCTATCCAGGCGCACAATTACAACTTCCAAATACCGATTCTACCTATGGTGTATCGTTATCATGGTCTACTGTTGGTGAAAACAGTGCCTATTTTAACTTAACCACATTCACATTCGAGGATACCGAAATAGAAAGACAAATCGGCTTAGAATGTATCATCACCTATCAAGGGTTGGTGGTTACCCACGTATTTACGGTTACCCTTAAACCAGTCACGTTCTTAACATACGCTGAGTTTGTTGCGTTAGACAACAACGAATACGCGATGATCAAAGCGGTTGTGTTAGCACATATCCCAATGATACCTGCAACCATTGTTTCATTAGATGGCAACCCAATATTCGTGCCTAACAACAACCCGTTGAATCCAGGGGATGAAGTCGTATTGGTTGGGTATAAACAATCTGAAATGGGTATGTACATACTCGCGAATGACCCAGATCAAGTCTTGGTTGAAATCACACAAACCGGTTTACCAATGCCTCAACCAACCGACATTCCAATCGATGTGTTCTCAACCCTACCAGGCAATGAACCGTTATATTGGTTCAAATACGTCAGACTTACGGGTATTTTACAGTTCGATCCAAACAGTGGTTATTATTTCATCGTGAGTACACCTTACGCGATACCACTACTACCATTAGATCAAAATGGTAACCAAACATTATCTATTTATATTGGTATGCCTGTAAGCATTACAGGATTTACAGTCATGAATTTTGACATGGGTGGCACCTTGCATATGGGCTATCTCAATATGCCAGGCGACATTCAACCCGCAGAAATTGATCCTCAGGAAAAGATTGATTTGATTTATTATCAATTACTCAATCAATTCATCCATACGTTCTATCATCCAGGCGATACCATTGAACTACCAATCACGGATAAACTTTTTGGTTCAACCATTGTTTGGCACCCTGTCAATGATTCGAACAACTACATCAATTTATCGACCGGTTTAATCAACCCAGACATCGAGGAATTCATCGCTGTTGAACTTGAAGTGGTCATCACTTTAGAAGATGTCACAGCTACGTATACCTTATTCATACACATTCAACCAGAACTTCAAACGGTTGATATCGCAACCCTTCAGTTGATGCCAATCACCGAAGTCATGATGTTTGTTCAAATCGCGTCTGAACCAGTTAATGGTTGGATGTTAGTGTGGGATGGTGTGAATTACATGGGATTGTATTCCAACCGTATGGACGTCCATCAAGGGGATATGATTCAAATTCAAGGTCAACTAATCTCCATCTACGAAAATAACTTTATTGGCGTTCAAGGCGACCCAATCATTCAAATCATTCAATATGGAGAAGTCGATACAAGTTATAAGGTATCGATGAGTATCTTCACATTCAATACCTTAGATTTAACCCTCATTCAAAACCAATATAAAGGGATTGAATTGGTGGGTATGATTGGTTTTAATTCGACAACCAATCAATATTACATTGAAGATAGTGGTATCCAAATTCCAATCATGGCTGCGACACCGGACGGTATGATGGCCATACATATGGCGTTGAATCAAACCGTCACCATCGGTGGTTATGCGTTATTATCTTCTGGCGAAAATCATTTGTTGTTTTATAATGATCCAGACGCTTTGATGGTAAATCAAACCGATGAAACCATCGTTGAAATGGCGAAACAACACATCCTCAGTATGCATAACCGTATTTACAGACCAGGTGAAATGGTTTATCTAGAAACAAACATTGATCCGTATTATCCAAATATTATCTATATATTGGTAAGTAGCGATACGTTGTTTGATATCAATACAGGTGCAATCAGTATGTCGATTACCGAACCAACGGATTGCATCATCGAAGTCACCATTACATATCAAACCGTGACGGTTGTGTTTGAACTCACGATTACCGTTGAACCGTTGGTATTTAGTACTGTAGAAGCCATCCAAATGGCCAACATTGGTGACGCAATGAATTTGGATGCGATCGTATTATTCAGAAGCACCGATGAAGCAATGCCATTCTTGATTGTTGGGGATGCAACAGGGTATATGCTCATTTTGGGTAAACACTACTTTGATGTGTATGACCGTGTACAGTTCCAAGGTATGGTTGTCGATTACGAAGGTGAGTTGGCGTTAAAGGTTGATGCTTATCAAACACTCTATATTTCGAGCAACAATACGCCAATGACACCAGCCGTACCGATGTCGATGTATCAAGCTACCCAAGTGGGTCCAACAGACCCTTGGGCAACTTACATCGTCATCACGGGTACAGTTTCTGAAGACATGGGTGGCATTCAATTGTACGACGAAGACACATTAGAAGTCGTTTGGTTTAAAGACATTAATGAACATCAAGTACTCAAGGATTTTACAGGACTTAAGATTACCATCAAAGCATTCATCCATTATGACGATGTTCAAAATGAACCAGTCTTGTATTATGGTGGCGGACACAGCGGCATTCAATTGGCTTACACCACCGATGAAGAAAAGATGGCAGCCCTCATTGGTATGGGATATGAACACTTTGAATACACCATTCATCATCCATATCAACGATTGGATATGCCTGAATACTTTGACATATTTGACGCGTATTTAACGTATGAAATCCTCGATGGTTTCGCGTATATCAATGATTATGTCATTCAGTTGGTTGAATCAACCTCAACCATTTCACTCCAAGTCACAGCCCTCATTGGTACCTATCAAGAAGTGGTGGTTTATACCATCACCATTGAACCTTATAACATCACCAGTATGATCGATGTTTCCCTCAGAGAAGATGGTGAATTTGTTGTCATCAGTGGTACGGTTCGTGCTTTAGATGATATGCATACTATCGTTGAAGACCCAACAGGCATGATTGTCCTAGAAGGTTTTGGTGGGTATAACATTGACGATGTCATTTTGGTATATGGCTATGTCAATTACGTATACGGTACCGTTCAAGTGAATGCTTATGGGTATGATGCGATGGCTGCAGTCATCGGCTTCGATGACAGTGATCCAACGCTTTCAACCATTTCACTTTACGATACAGGCTTACTAGATCCGAATGGAGCGAATCTCGCTTTCTATACAACCTATGAAGGCCACATTGAAAATCGTGATGGCATATTCTTCTTAACCAACGGTATTTACGATGTTCAACTCATCGAATCATCAATGATAGCACACGATGTTTTGTTGGAATTAAACCAACAATTGGTCAGCATTCAAGTGTATTTTGTCGGTATTGAAATGTACGGAAAACTCATGATTACCGCACTATTTACCGGTGAACCATTGACGTATCAAATCTTAACGTTGACCGCCGAAGACATCACAGCAGAAATATTGAATTACGCTGTTCACGCGATGGACCACCCATATTACACGGGTGAAGTGACCAATTATCCTATCGAACATCCGTATTTCCACGGGACCATCCAAATCATCAACGATGGTATCAACCAGTCACTCATTGGATTCAATCAAGGGTCTGTAACGGTTTCAGAAGTCACCGAAACTTATCAAACCGATATCACCATTGAAGTGACCTATATCGACATTACTTACAGTCAAAGTCTCACCATTACGCTCACCCCTTACCCAATCATTACCCTCCAAGAAGCTCAAATGAATCACTTGGGTGAACGTGTATTCTTAAAGGTCATAATCGCTTCGATGCAATTCCATTTTGATACCATGGTCTATGTGAAAGATGCTTCTGGGTTTGGATATTTCATCACCATGACCAATGATCTACACCCATTCACAGGGGTGGAAATGATTCTATCGGGCTTTGTCTATGAACCATACGAAGGTATGTCCTATATCGATCAAGTGGTAATCCACCAGATGTTATTACCAATACCTCTAGGGGTACCTATGGTGGTTCCAACCGAATCCTTGATCATCAATCAGGAGTTCAATGGTTCATTATTGGGTCAGTTGATTACCATTCAAGGCATATTGATGGATAATGGAGGCGAATTATATCTATCCGTACCTGGTATTCAAATCGTATTGCTCGGCAATGTGACCATCGCCTATCAAAACCTTCAAATGCAGGTTGGACAAATGGTGGAAATCACAGGTATCGTTATCGGTTATCGTATCGACTTCTTCAATCAACAAATCATACCGATGATTGGTTACATCCCAATGGTTTAACCCAAATAAATGGATGGATACGACCTCAACCCAGAGGTCGTATTTTTTCTTTGCCAACCGGTCATCTATTTACTTTAACTGAAAAACAGGTTATAATTAAACCAAATCGATGACTGAACCGTAATATAGTGACTATTTTCAGCGAGTGGGTGGTTGGTGTGAACCCATAAGTACTATATGAATTCCACTCAGGAGAGGTGCTAATCCCACCCGCTGACAAGCGTTAAAATGTTTAAGTGCTATCTGTAGGTACAGGTAGAATTAAGGTGGTACCGCGACTATTTCGTCCTTAAGAATGCAAATTCTTTTGGACTTTTTTTTCTAACAAAGGGGGACAAATCATGTTAGATATTAAATGGATTAGAGAAAATCTCGATGAAGCAATCGACAGACTGAACACCAGAGGTGGTGACTTCAGTTATTTAAGAGAAGTTGTACAAAAAGACGAAGAAAGAAGAAACCTAATTTCAACAGTCGAAAAACTAAAAAGCGAACGCAATACCAAATCCAAAGAGATTGGTTTATTGGCTAAAAAAGGTGTAGATACCGAAGCGATCAAAGACCAAGTGAGACAAATTGGCGAACAAATCAAATTAGACGATGAAAAAATCGCCGAAATCGACGCTTATATTTTAGAAAAACTCCTCATCACACCAAACATCCCATCGAAAACCACACCGATCGGGATTGATGATAAAGACAATGTCTTGATTAGAGACTGGGGTACACCTAAAGAATTCACATTTCCAATCAAAGACCACGCGGATTTGGGTGAAAAGTTGGGTGTTTTAGATTTCCAAAGAGCAGCTAAGATTACCGGTGCTCGTTTCGTCATCGATAGAGGTATGGGGGCACGTTTAGAACGTTCCTTAATCCAATTCATGATGGATTTACACTCAGAAGACCATGGGTATACCGAGATTATGCCACCATATTTGATCAATGAAGCATCGATGTATGCCACAGGCCAATTCCCTAAATTCAAAGCGGATTCCTATAAAGTAACATCAGATGAAGATACATGGTATTTAAACCCAACCGCGGAAGTACCAACCATCAACATGTATCGTGATGAAATCATCGATGGTGATTTATTACCACTTAAGTTTGTTTCCTATACCACTGCATTTAGAAGTGAAGCGGGTTCTGCAGGTAGAGATACCAAAGGGATTTTGAGACAACATCAATTCAATAAAGTGGAACTCATCAAATTTACCAAACCAGAAGATTCTTATGCAGAACTTGAAAAGATGTTAAAGAACTCTGAGAAAGTCTTACAACTCTTGAAGTTACCTTATCGTGTGGTTGCGTTATCGACAGGTGATATGGGCTTTGGTATGGCGAAGACATACGACATTGAAGTATGGATTCCTAGCCAAAACACCTATCGAGAAATTGGTTCGATTTCCAATGCTGAAGATTATCAAGCGAGACGCGGAAACATTCGTTTCAAACGTACGAAAGACGCGAAGACCGAATATGTTCATACCTTGAATGGATCTGGTTTAGCTGTTGGTAGAACAATGATCGCCATTATGGAGAATTATCAAAACGAAGACGGAACAATCACTGTACCGGATGTGCTTGTACAGTACATGCATACGACCGTCATCAAGTAACACAAAAATCCATAATTATGTGATAATTTACCCATAATTTATAGATATAATGTGTACATACTGATAACTTATTTTTTCTCCTACCTTCCTATGTTATAATGAAAGTGCCTTAAAAAGGGGCACTTTCTTTATTTTTTTGGAGGTTAAACCATGAAAATTTACTATGTAGAAGATGAACAAGACTTAGCTTCGATCATTAAAAAGTACTTGATCAAAGAAGGTTATGAAGTCTCATTATTTGAATCTGGTGAAGACGCGATGACCCACGTGGCGGATGATATCGACCTATGGATTTTAGACATCATGCTCACCGGGGATATCAATGGTTATGATCTAATCGCGGCCATCAAAGAAAAGAATCCGAAAGTGTCGGTTATTTTTACCTCTGCGCGTGACCACGATTTAGATAAGATCAGAGGTCTTGAATTGGGTTCAGATGATTATCTTGCAAAACCATATTCACCAAGAGAACTCATCTTAAGGGTAAAAGCCATTTTAAGAAGAGCGAATCGTGTCAGCCCGAACTTACTCAAATACGATAGTTATGAAATCAACATTGAAAAACGTATCATCAAGGAAAACGATCAAGTGATTGAACTCACCAATAAAGAATTTGAATTGATGTTGTTCTTTGTCGAAAATAAAAACCAAGCATTCTCCAGAGAACAAATTCTCGCCCATGTTTGGGGTCAAGATTATTATGGATCCGATAGAGTCGTCGATGACTTGTTGAGAAGACTTAGACAAAAGATGCCGAATCTCATGATTGAAACCATCTATGGTTATGGATACCGATTGTTATAATGAAAAAGTTTAAGCTGTCGACTCAAGTAGTCATTCTATTTACGACAGTCACCATTTTATCCTCGATGATCTTTGGGTATATTTCCTGGCGAAATTACCAAACCGTCTATTTAGGATTGGCCCGTAACCAAGTAGAAACCTACTTAGAAGCGAGCATTGAATTGCCTAAGGATCGAGAAGATTATTTAGGCTACATCCTCGTGACTGTCAACCGGGTTTCCACGTTCCGTGCGGACGTGACAAACCGCATTGTATCGCCAAATGCCAACGCGATGTTGGATGGTGATATCGAACGCATTAACCGTATCATTGAAGCTGCTTATTTAGGTGATTTTATCTATAGCGACTCTACAGGTATCTATTATTTAGACATACAAGAACGTTTGATTATTGATACAGAAACTTCAGAATACATGATCGCTGTGATGGACAATTCCTACATCGATTCAATCAAAGCATCCACCATGCGTGAAGAAGTATTGACCACATTCTTAGGAACTTTCTTGTCCTTCGCCATCATCGTCTTTATTGGGAATACCATCATCGCGATGTGGAGTAGACAAACCGCAGCACGCATCAGACACATTCAAAAAGAAGTCAGTACATTCAATAAAACAGGTTATGAAAATAAAGTCCATCTCGATGGTGAGGATGAAATCGCAGAACTCGCGAGAAGCGTTGAAGATTTACGTTTAGAAATTCGCGAGAATGAAAAAACCAAACAAGAGATGTTTCAAAACGTGTCTCATGACTTAAAAACACCGATTTCAGTCATTCAATCCTACGCAGAAGCGATGATGGATGGCACAACCGACGTTGGAGATGCGAAAATCATCATCAAACAAACCGAAAAACTCCAATCTAAAGTACGTATGTTGTTGGAACTCAATAAGATCAACAACATCGAAATGAACCATACACTCGAAGAAGTGAATATGAAAGATATCATCATCAATGTCATCCAAAACAACAAACACCGCTTTGGTTCAGTTGAAGTGATTACCGATTTAGATCACTCGAAATACATTGGGGTTAAAGAATATTTTTACACATCCGTTGAAAATTTGATTGATAACGCGATTCGTTACGCGAAAACAAAAATCGTTATTACAATGAAAAACGGGACCTTATCGTTCTATAACGACGGCCCCGCAATTGAAGACAAATACATTAAAGATGGATTCAAGCCTTATGAAAAAGGTTCAAAAGGCCAGTTTGGTATAGGTATGTCCATCGTCCAGAAGACGTTCAATCGATTTGGCTTTTCGCTGTCGGTTGAAAATGTGGATAATGGCGTCAAATTCACGATAAAGAAGCTTTAATGGCTTCTTTTCTTTTTTCGAAGTCTTGTTTCGAAATTTCATTCACGTGGTTGACCATCTTCATGTTTACCAAGTCATCACCTTGGTAGCGTGGAATCAAGTGGATATGAAAGTGAAAAACGCTTTGTGAAGCGAAAGCACCGTTGTTACTTAAGATGTTTAACCCTTCAGGATTGAACGCTTTTTGAATGGCTTTCGCAACCTTAGTAGCCACTTCAAAGACTTTTCCTGAGAGTGCTTCTGGCATATCGAAAATCGTCTCATATTGTACCTTAGGGACGACCAATGTATGTCCTTTTGTAGCTTGAGTGATATCTAAGAATGCGATGACGAATTCGTCTTCGTACACGATGTGGGCAGGGATTTCTCTTTTAATGATTTTACTGAATACAGATTCCATATGTTTTTTCCTCGTTTCTTTACTTATATTATATCATAATCAACCCATCAAGAAAGGTCTAGCTTGTGGGTATAAATTTAACCTGAATTATTGTTCACATTGTAAGGGCTACTGGTTGTTTTATAAAACAAAGGATGCTATAATGTAGCAGTAATGGAGGATTATCATATGAAAAGAATACCTGTAGGCATCTCTGGTAGACATTTACACTTGACACAAGCGCACTTAGAAGTCTTGTTTGGTCAAGGTTATCAACTCACTAAAATGAAAGATTTAAGCCAACCTGGTCAATACGCGGCTGAAGAAAAAGTAGACGTATATAGCCCAGCTGGTAAATTGATTGCAGGGGTCCGTATCTTAGGCCCAGTTAGACCTGCTTCGCAAGTCGAAATCTCAAGAAGCGACGCGATTAGAGGTAAGTTTGTTGCACCAGTAAGATCATCTGGTGATGTTAAAGGCTCAGGTCCTTGTAAGTTGGTTGGACCTAAGGGCGAAGTTGAGTTATCTGAAGGTGTCATCGTTGCCGATAGACACATCCACTTCTCTTTAGAAGATGCTGCTGAATACGGCGTTAAAGATGGCGATAAAGTTTCTATCTTCATCGATAACAGTAAAGGCGGTTTACTCAACAATGTATTGTGCCGTGTATCACCTAAGTTTGCGTTAGATTGCCACTTAGATACAGACGATGGTGCTGCATTTGAACTCAATACTGGGGATACTTGCATCTTAGTTAAATCCTATAAAATCAACGAATAAGTCCTTCACAGGGCTTTTTCTTCTTCAAGGAGGCTTTGTCATGTTTCCTAAACTAGAACGTAAAAAAGTATTTAGAGATCCACTCTATGGTTACATCTATGTGACCGAAGCGGTGATTTCCGATTTGATCGACACCAAAGAATTCCAAAGACTCAGACGCATCCGTCAACTCTCTGGGGTTTCGATGGTTTTTCATGGCGCAGAACATTCGAGATTCTCACATTCGTTGGGTGTGTATAGCCTCGCACTGAATGTGCTAGAAGAAGTCGATATCCTAAAACAAAAACTCTCCGAATACGAACAAATCGTATATTTAGCCAGTGCCCTATTACACGACGTTGGGCACGGGCCTTATTCACATGCCTTCGAACATGTTTTCAAAGTGAGACATGAAAAATCGACAGCGCTCATCATCACGGGTAATACCGAAATCCATGAGGTGTTAAATCGATACGATGCACATTTAGCGGCAGACATCGCGAGCGTCATTTTAAAGACAGGAAAATTCCCCATCATTGAACAGCTCATCTCCTCACAACTCGATGTCGATCGTATGGACTATTTAGAAAGAGACGCTTTCCATACAGGGGCAGCCTATGGTCGTTTAGATAAAGATCGTATCATTCGTATGCTTACCATCGTAGACAATCAAGTGGTCTTCAAAGAAGGCGCAGTTCACGCCATTGAGAACTATTTAATGAGTCGATATCACATGTATTGGCAAGTTTACTACCATCCGGTAGCGAGAAGCTATGAAGTCATGCTAGAATCGATTTACAAACGTATTTTAGACCTGATAAAAAGCCATCAACTCGATGATGAATACGCTGATTACTTAAAAATAATTATTGAAAATGGCTTCGAAGAAAACGCCTATTTCGAATTGGATGACTATTATGTTAATGGCCTTATTAAGCGTTTTTCACATTGTGATGATTTGATACTGAGCGAACTATGCAACGAATTTTTAAAAAGAAAACTCTTTAAATATATCTCAGTAAATACCAATCAGGAACAGATTTTTAAAGACATCATCGATCGTAACCATTTAACCGCTTATGAATATAAAATTGATTACATTTCTCAAGCAACCTACCTTGTCGATGAGTTCGACATTGCTGTATCCAAGATTTTGATTCTTTCTAAAGACGGTGAGCTCAAAACCCTAGATCAAATCTCACCCATCATTCGTGGACTATCCACATCAGGCATCAAGTCTGATCAAAAATTATACTATAGAGATAAAACCCATGCCTGAAATCATTGTGGTCGAAGGTAGACACGATTATCAAAAAATCAAAGCGGTCTTACCTGAAGTAGATATTTTAGTCACCAATGGGTCTGCCATTGAAGAATCATTCTTACAACAATTAGAACGCCTTTCAACTACACATGACATTATTGTGTTTGTCGACGCAGATAACGCGGGGGAAAGACTGAGAAGAATCATAACCAAACGAATCCCATCTGCAAAACACGCCTTCATTGAACGGAATCTCTCGTTATCCCACAATGAGAAGAAGGTTGGGATTGAACACGCAGATCACGACACCATTTTGACTGCGTTACAGTTGAAACGCAGTGCGAAACCAGGTTCAGATATCACAAAACATTTTTTATTAGAACTTAAACTCATCGGCGAAAACGAGTCACGTAAGAAAAGACTCTTTTTGTGTGAGGCACTCAATATCGGTTATACCAATGGTAAAGGTTTATACCAAAGACTCGCATTATTTGGTATTACACAACAAGAAGTGAAGGAGGTACTGGATGGATATCAATCGTCCTAAAAAGAAATTCGGCCAAAACTTTTTACAGAGTGATGGCATCCTCAAAAAAATCATCAGTGAATCCAAAGTCACAGAAGATGATCATGTGATTGAAATCGGTCCAGGTAGAGGTGCACTGACCAAATATTTGGTTCACGCCGCCAAGTCTTTAACCGCGTTTGAAATCGATACGACGTTAATGTCATATTTAAAACCCCTTGAAGAAGCACACGATAATTTCAACGTGGTTTATCAAGATATCTTAACGGTGGATTTAGATGACTACATTCAAAAACACATTGGATCGAAAGTCAAAGTCATCGCGAACATCCCGTACTACATTACCAGCCCAATCATCTTTAAACTCTTAGAATCGAAGATGGTGAGCGAAGCGACACTTTTAATTCAAAAAGAAGTTGCGGATCGGATTGTTGCGAATGAAAAAACAGGGGATTATGGTTCGTTATCGATTATGATCAACTATCAAGCGGAAGTTAAAAAGTTGATTCAAGTCAAAAGAACGGCTTTTTACCCTGTCCCAAATGTCGACTCTACGGTGATTCAAATCATCAAACACAACCAATTCCAAGATTTGATTCAAGATGAAGCGCTGTTTGTAAAACTCGTCAAAGCGGCGTTCACACAAAAGCGTAAAACCTTAATCAATAACCTGGTTGAATTGTCTGGATTATCCAAAGAAGATTTATTGAACAAGCTCAAAACCATCGATTCAAAATACGACCATTTTACCAGAGCGGAAAGCTTGTCGATTGAAGATTTCATCAGACTTGCGAACGGGTGGAAAGTATGATGGAAAAAGCTTATGCAAAAATCAATTTGATTTTGGATATTGTTGGTAAAAGACCAGATGGTTATCATGAACTAAAGAGTTTAATGATACCGATTGATTTTTACGATGAACTGTATTTTGAACCATCGGATCAAGTAGAACTGATTTCAAATGTCGATATTCACAATAACGCTATTTTGAAGACTGTTCAATTGATTAAAGACACCTATCATATACAAAGAGGGGTTAAAATCACTTTAAACAAACGCATTCCTCTGGGTGCGGGATTGGCTGGTGGGTCAGCTGACATCTCCGCGACCATTCGTGGTTTAAATCGTTTATGGGGTTTAAATTTACCCAATCGAGCGCTTACTCAATTGGCGAATGCACTGGGGTCAGACACACTCTTTTGTTTATATAACCAACGTGCAGTCATCTATGGTCGTGGTGATCAAATTTCGATTTTACCACCTGGAAAACCCATTCAAAACATCACGCTGGTTTGTCCAAATATACCAGTACTGACAAAAGATGTCTTTGGTGTATTTGAAAAAGCAGTAGCCCATGATTTTGAAATCGTATATAATACGTATTTGGTGACCAAAAAAGAGTCATTACTATATAATGATTTGTTAGAGCCGGCTTTTAAAGTTTCACCTAAATTGAAAGATATTTATAACCACCTTGTTTCGTTGGGGCTCAAACCTCATCTATCTGGTAGTGGTTCAACATGCTTTTTATTCGATTTAACCGAAGATCAAAAAAACTTACTTAAAAACATCGATGACGTTACAATCATCGATACACAAGAACATCAATAATTGTTATAATGAAAACGGGGGTAATATCTTATGTCAATCGTAGATGGAAAGAAAGTCAAACTATTTAGTTTGTCATCCAACAAAAAACTAGCACAAGAAATCAGTGAGGAATCTGGGATTCCACTATCTGAATGTGAAGTCACACGTTTCGCCGATGGTGAAATTGGTGTCAATATCACCGAATCGGTGAGAGGTCATCACGTATTTGTGATTCAACCAACATCGAAACCAGTCAATGATCATTTGATGGAAATCCTCATTTTCACAGACGCACTAAAACGCGCCTCTGCAGCGAGTATCACCATCATCATGCCTTATTATGGCTATTCTAGACAAGACAGAAAAGCGAAATCTAGACAACCAATCACTGCGAAATTGGTTGCGGACTTACTCCAAGTTTCAGGGGTTGACCGTGTCATCTGTATTGACTTACATGCAGCCCAAATTCAAGGGTTCTTCGATATTCCAATCGATAACTTCCCAGGGATGCCATTACTCGCGAGCTACTTCTTAAAATGCAATCTACCGGATGTAACCATCGTCTCTCCAGACCATGGTGGGGTGACTAGAGCGAGAAGCTTTGCGAAATTCTTCAACGCACCAATCGCGATCATCGATAAACGCAGACCTGAAGCGAACAAAGCGGAAGTTATGAACATCATCGGGGATGTGGCAGGTAGAACTTGTATCATGGTCGATGACATCATCGATACCGGTGGGACACTCATGGCTGGTGCTCAAGCCTTAGTCGACGCTGGCGCGAAAGCAGTCTATGCTGCAGCGACACACCCATTATTCTCTAATAACGCGATTCAACGGTTACAAGAATCTGCAATTAAAAAAGTCGTTGTGACCAATACCGTGGTCATCGAAGACTTAAAGAAATACGATAAAATCACGCAACTCTCGATTGGTCAGCTACTAGGTAGAGCGGTCATCAACATCATTGATGACGAACCAATCAGCCAAATCTTTGAACGCATTTACGAAACCCACAAAGAGGAATAATGAAACTCATCGTTGGTTTAGGCAATCCTGGTAAAGAATACGAACACACCAGACACAACGTTGGCTTTGAAGTTTTGGATGTTCTTGCAAAAGAACTGGACGCCACCTTCAAACTCGACAAGGCCTTTAAAGGCTTGATTGCGACCGTCAATGTATCCGAAGAAAAAGTGATTTTATTGAAGCCAACCACTTTCATGAACCTCTCCGGTGAATCGGTAATCGCTGTGGTGAACTTTTATAAAGTCCCCATCGAAGACATCCTTATTGTATACGATGATGTTGCCTTAGATTTAGCACGATTACGACTTAGAGAAGCAGGTTCAGCTGGTGGACATAATGGCGTTAAGAGCTTGATTGCACACCTAGGCACACAAGCGTTTAAACGGGTTCGAATAGGGATATCCGGTACTGATAAATCGCTCTGTTCACACGTTTTAGGCAAGTTCAATAAAGACGAAAAAACCCCGATGCAAATCAGTTATCGTTTCGCAGCTGACGCTGCGAAGGATTTCATTAAAGGCGTTAAATTCGTTGATATCATGACCAAATACAATACCCCGGGGGTCTCCTAGACCCTCCGGTTTTTCACGTCCCGAGGTGACTTATGAAGGCATTTTTACAGTATTTTAAAAACTTAATTCCCAATAAGGAAATCATTCAAACCCAAAAGGATTTGGTGATCAATCAAACCAATGATCATTATAATATGACACTCATTGCGTGTGACTTCATCGAGAACAATCACTCGATTTTTGTCGTGCTACCCAACCTCTATATGGCACAACAATACTACGACGGCTTATCTAATCTCCTAACAAATGACGATGTGTTGTTCTACCCATCGGATGAAGTGTTGACCTCACTCCTCGCGCTCACCTCAATTGAATTCAAAATTGAACGTATCTACACCATAGGTACTTTATTGAAAGGTGTGAAGAAAGTAGTCATCACACACCAAACCGCGGTCATCAAAAAACAACGCAGTCCTTTACACTGGGAAGAAGCGTCGATGACACTCCACGTTGGAGACGCCATCAATCAAACGGTCTTTGTCAATTATTTGGTTGACCACGGGTATAAACGAGAATACACTGTATTAAAAACCGGTGAGTTCGCGGTTCGAGGAGACATCATCGATATATTCCCAATTGGTAGTGAAACCCCATACCGTTTAGACATCGGATTTGATGAAATTGAAAAAATCAAACTCTTTAGACCCGATACCCAAATCTCATTTGGACAAACCGAATCCATTTCTATCTTACCGATGAACGAACTCTTTTTCAGTGACGCTGAAAAAGAAGGCGTCGTCGATCGTATGGAAGCTTTTATGGCGAAACACAAATTATCGGATTTAGAATCAAAGAAGTTTAATCAAGATTTGGATAAACTTTATCAACGTATGGATTTGGATGCGTTAACGTATTTCATGCCATTCTTTAAAGATGCCGATTATACGGTACTCGATTTCGCCCATAAAAAGAAAATCTATATTGTTGACAAACATAAGATGGCGAAAAACGATGACCGTATGTTACTAGACTTAGAAGAATATGTAAAAACCTATCATGGACGAACCTTTTTGAATATTCCATTTTATCAGTCTTTATCGCACATCTATGAATACCCACACGTTGAAATCAGTGGCTTTACCCCTATCAATGCAGGTCACGCCATTACCGTGCATGCGAGAGATGAAATCGTCTATCAAGGCAATCACGACGCTTTTATTGACAGAGTTATAAAGGAACAAGATACTTATGTGGTTTCGATTGTTCAAGAGTTTAGATTACACAAACTAGAAGAACTATTGGAATCTAAGAATATTACTTATGTGGTTAATCCAACCAACATCGAACCTAAATGTGTGAATATTCTTTACGGTTCATCTTTATACGCTTTTGATTTAATCAAACACGGCTTTCATGTTTTAAACGAATCCGATATTTTTGATTATAAAAACAACAAACGTAAAATCCGCTACAAATCGGTCATGTCAGAAGCGATTAAAATCTCTGACATCACGGATTTAAAAGTGGGAGATTTTGTCGTTCACTATGATTACGGGATTGGACAATACTTAGGCTTAAAATCCATGGAATTATCTGGATCGATGCGTGACTATTTGCACATCGCTTACCAAGGTACGGATTACTTATATATTCCGGTAGACCAAATTGAGAAAGTCTTAAAGTATTCATCCAAAGATGGTCATGAACCGAAACTCACCCAATTGGGTACGAACTCATGGGCCAATACCAAAAAGAAAGTCAAAGCGAAACTCAACGATATATCCGATAAACTCATCGCCTTATATTCAGAACGCGAACAAGCCAAAGGTTACATGTTTGATCCAGACAATGAGATGCAAAAACAATTTGAAGCGTCCTTTGAATTTGACGAAACCATCGACCAATTGAAATCCATCGCTTCAGTCAAACAAGACATGGAATCTCAAAAACCGATGGATAGATTACTCATTGGAGATGTCGGTTATGGCAAAACCGAAGTCGCGATGCGTGCTGCGTTTAAAGCGGTCATGTCAGATAAGCAAGTCGCTTATTTGGTGCCGACAACCGTTCTCGCAAGACAACACTATTACGCGTTTAAAAAGCGTTTTGAACCGTTTGGCGTGACGGTTGAATTGTTATCCAGATTCGTCTCTAATAAAGAACAAACCGATGTCTTAAAACGCCTTAAGGGTGGTTTCGTAGATGTCGTCATTGGGACACACCGATTATTATCCAAAGACATTGGATTTAAAGACTTAGGTTTACTGATTATCGATGAAGAACAACGCTTTGGTGTTGAACACAAAGAACGCATCAAAGAGATGCGCGTCAATGTCGATTGCTTGTCTTTATCGGCGACCCCAATTCCAAGAACCCTTCAAATGGCTCTAATGGGCATCAAAGACTTATCGATGATTGAAACACCGCCCCTCAATCGGTATCCAATACAAACCTACATTGTAGAACGCCATGACGCGATCATCAAAGAAGCGATTGAACGTGAAATCTCGCGTGCGGGACAAGTGTTCTATTTATATAATCGTGTACTAGATATGGAACTCATGGTCACGAAAATCTCGAAACTCGTTCCGGAAGCGAAAGTATGTTTCGCTCACGGAAAGATGTCTAAAGAACAAATTGAAGATGTTTTATCTGATTTTATCGACCGTAAATACGATGTCTTGATCTCTACGACCATCATTGAAACAGGTATTGATATTCCAAATACCAATACCTTACTCATTCACGATGCAGATCAACTGGGGCTATCACAACTCTATCAAATCCGAGGCCGTGTTGGCCGTAGCGATAAAATCGCTTATGCGTATTTGATGTATGCGCGTGGAAAACACATGACCGAAGACGCGGAAAAAAGACTTAAAACCATCCAAGACTTTACAGAACTGGGCAGTGGTTTTAAAATTGCGATGCGAGACTTATCGATCCGTGGTGCCGGAGACATTTTAGGCGGTGAGCAGAGTGGTTTCATCGATACAGTCGGGATGGATATGTATTTGAAACTCTTAGAAGAAACCATCGATGAAAAGCGAGGTATTAAAAAAGAAGAACCGAAAGAAGCGATGGATATCCCACTATCCAATCGTCATATTCAAAACGAATACATTGAAAACGATGAAGTTAGGGTTGCGATCCACAAACGTATCGCGGAACTCAATACACTCAATGACGTTGAAAACCTTCGTATTGAATTATCAGACCGTTTCGGGTCTGTCGATCCTAATTTGGTTGAATACATGTTGGAAAAGGTATTCAAGAAGTTGATTGCGAAACTGGGGGTTGAGAAGACCATTAAGACCAAGACCGATGTGACATTGATCTTGTCCTCTGAAGCATCTAAACGCGTCAATGGACAATCGTTATTCATGTCAACATCATTGGTAGATTCTACCATTAAGCTCGCATTCATTCATGATCGTATACAAATCACACTCATCATTCAAAACAAACAAAAGCACTACTTGGAAGAGTTCATCGAATACTTATCGATGGTAACCAAGCACATGTGATAAAACAGTTAATGGCATACCCCATGGGGTGTGCCATTTTCAATTCTTTCGCATTTATTACAAAATTACAGGCCTCGATCGATAGATTTAGAACCAAAGTGGTATAATGAAACCAAAGATGGGGGAGATTTCAATGGATATTAACGCACTTACACTCAAAGCGAATTCTGGCGATTTAGACGCGTGCTACGACCTCGCGATGTTATATAAAATAGGTAAAGGTGTTTTACAAAATGACCAGGTCTATGAAAAATACATTAAGATGGCCAGTGCTAAGAATCACCCTAAAGCTTTATTGGAGTTAGGCTTTATTTTGGTGTCTGTCAATAAACTTGAAGAGGGTATCGATAAAATCAAACTATCCGCTAAAAAAGGCTATTTAGAAGCGAATTATTATTGTGGACAAATCTACTTTGGTAAACTCTATAATCAACCAGTGAACTACAAAGTAGGTTTTAAATACTTCGAAACCTATATGGAAGAATATGAACCGCAAACAATCCATTTCTTAAGCGAATTTGACCCACGTCTGTATACCTCATCTGAACAAGAGCTGGAACGTTTTGTCGGGTTATATGAAAAGTACTTAATGCCTAACGGCTTATACAACGCTGCTTTGGTCCACTTAGAAGCGAAAAAACCCAATTATGAAAAAGCGATTGAAGACTTAACGCTAGCCCATAAGAAGGGCTATTTAGACGCCACACACCAACTATTTCATCTATTTTATGATGGTAGCCCAATGTACCCTGAGTTTCACGGTAAAGACTATATTAAGGCAACCACCTATTATGTCTTATTGTTAAATGCGAACTACAAACCAAATCAAACAAACGATGGTACTGCTGGTTTCTTTATTCCACCCAAAGGTGGGTATTTAGAAACCATCTTCGACTATAACAAGTATGTTGAAGACTATAAAGCTTACATCTTCCAATCCATCTCTTATGAACCCGAATTCTCCACCAACATCAAAGACATTAAAATCATTCCTGAGATGATATTTGAACCTAAACCTCTCATGTTCTATACAGGGAAGTTGGATGTATATAAAGAGAAACCGAAGAAAAAGAAACCCGCTGAAGTCATTCAAAAAGAAATCAGTTATAAAAACTTTGATGAACGACCAGACAGTAAACATTCGGTACTGTCTGAACGTGCCATCTTAGGCAAATACAACATGACCCAAGGTATTTGTGTCTTTAAACCCTATGAACCTGAAAAGCTGATATTAGAATCCTTACATAAAGAAGCTGAAAAAGAAAAGGCTACCTATAAAGACTTATTGGTGGACTCTAAAATTGATTTTGACTTCGCTTATTTATTTAAGCCAACCTTACGTTTACGCTTAAAGTACTTAGATGATACTTATGAAACGACTTTAACACCTAAGGACATTCAAACTGGGGTACTGTTAGAAGGACCACTCAAACCTGAGGTTGAAAAGGCCATCGTTAAAGTTCAAAAGAGTATGGCTAAACCTAAACCAACGGTGTATACCATCATGAATATCATTTTATTGTTATCCTTGTTCGCGATGAACTTTTTATATTATGATGCGTTAGAAGCCAATATCGCATACGCAATGGTTGGTACCTCAGCATTCTATCTATTATTGGTCTATCTGTTCAGTAAAATCGGACCTAAGAAACTACAAACCTTATCCAAAACTGAGATGATTAAGATGAATGATTCACTAGACTTTAAAAAAGCATTGAAGATCAAAAAACAAAATGCGCGTAAACGAAGATTGCCGATTCTATTAGCCATTTTTGGGATATTGATTGGGTTAGCTTTTGTCTTAGACGTATACCTGAACATCATCAACTTAATCTAATACAAACGACGCATTTTTGCGTCGTTTTCCATTTTTGATTTGAAAATGTGAAATAACCATTTATTTTTTATCGTTTAAGTCTATAATGAAGGTAGATAAGGACAGTGATAAGATGGCATTATCACGACAATCTAGAATCGAACGCGAACGCAAAAACTTCATTCTCAAACGTTACTTAAGCGGCATTCTTTTAACCACCGTCGCTGCGGTAGCGTCTTTTAGGTTGTTCCAACCGGTGGTGATTCAGTTGTTATCCTTATACAATACAGCGGACACATTGAATTATGAATTCTATATAGAACACCACCCAGATTTGAAGATGGATACTTTACGGATTACGCTCGAAAGCCCTGAGGAATATTATGAACAACCGATGGGTGTCGGTGACCAAATGGGGGTATTTTCGACCCTCATTGTGGGTCGTGAATATACCCTAAAAATCAAAGGTGATTTCGGGTTTGGAGACCAAACCGTTTACGAAACCAAATACCGATTAACCACTAAACCTGTCGCAACCATATCCATTTCACAAAACATCCACACCTTATACTATTATCTCAACGTCACTGATATATACGATATATTACCAACGGAACAGGTCATCCTAAATGTGTATGAATGGGGCGAATTATTTCAATCCGTTGAAATCACACTAGACCCATCGGGTAATACCCAAAGTTATGGAGAAATCAATGAGGTTAAAGCCGATGGGCATACATATCACTTCGAACTGGTATATCCAGAACGTGGGGGTTATCAGACACTATTAGAATCCGACTTTACTACCACCAATGATCCGATGATTTATGGCAGTGCTTATATCGATATAGAAAACGTATCTTATTATTTCTATCTCTATGATTTCGCTTTAAAACGATTAACAGACGATATTCGAATTACCCTCTATTTAGATGGCGTTAAGGTTTATCAAGACACCTTCACTTTAGATGAGACGCTTTCGATTGAAGGTATCATCGAAAACGTGGATCCAACCAAGGTGTATGAGATTAAGGTCGCGATTTACTTAGAAAAAGGCTTCACCGATATTTACCAATCATATGTGTACCAATGGGAGGAACACTACAATGAAACTCAATAAAAAACAAATCACAACCATCGTATTTGGATCACTCGCAGGCATTTTCTTACTACTCGCGATTTTAGGCAAATACATTTTTAAACCAGGCACTTTATTATATGAACTATCGGCTGATAACATTGGTAAGTTTTTCGGAATCGTCGATTTCTTTGATAACAACGTACCGAATATTGTCGAAACCATCGCCGTGGTGGTGTTCTTGTGGGTAATATCCAAAGTATTTGAACTCATATTGAAGCTCATCACCTTACGAGGTAAGAAATCGAGAACCATCGCGAATCTGCTCGCTTCCATGATCAAGTATGGCGTTCTCATTGTGGGTGCATTCCTCATTCTATCCGCTTGGGGTGTACAAACACCGACCTTACTCGCTTCTTTAGGTATTTTAGGGTTGGCTTTAACCTTTGGTGCACAATCCTTGGTTGAAGACATCCTTGCGGGACTATTCATCATATTTGAAGACCAATTTGAAATCAATGACATCATTCAAATTGGTGACTTTAGAGGCCGTGTCACCGATATTGGTGTACGCGTCACCAAATTTGAAGACATCAACGGTGACATCAAAATCATCAATAACTCAGATATTCGCGGCGCAATCAATACAACCAATAAGCTTTCTCCAGCAATCTGTGATGTGTCGGTATCTTATGGGGCGAATCTAAAAGACATCGAAGAAGTCATTAAAAAGAATCTTCACCGTTTGAAAGAAGCCATTCCACACATCAAAGAAGGTCCATTCTATTATGGTGTTCAAGAACTCGGTGCCTCAGGGGTTGTTTTAAGAATCTACGCGAAGTGTGAAGAAAACGACAAGTACGGTGTTAGAAGACAACTCAACAGAGAAATCAAACTCATTTTTGATGAAAACAACATTGAAATTCCATTCAACCAAATCGTGGTACATCAAGCAAAAGAATAATTACATTAAAATAATCGATTTGTAGTAATGGAATAAAAATAACACACATAAAAATAACAAAAAGTGCTTTCATGAAATCGAAAACACTTTTTTTGTATCTTTTAGTTGATTTTTTCGTGCTGATTTGTAACAATATAAGCATTGGAGGATTTAAACCCTATGTATACCCGTGAAGACATTTTACAATTAGCTAAAGACAATGATGTTAGGTATGTTAGATTACAGTTTACCGATATGTTAGGTACGGTAAAGAACGTTGAGATTCCAGTGACCAATTTACATAAGGCACTCGATAATGATGTGATGTTCGATGGTTCATCGATCAAAGGCTTCGTTCGTATTGATGAAGCAGACATGTATTTATACCCAGATTTAAATACGTGGTTGGTACTTGAATGGGAAAAACCCCCATTTGGAAAAGTGGCTCGTTTGATTTGTGATGTATATAAATCCGATAGAACCCCTTATGAAGCTGACCCACGTTTTGTATTAAAGAAAAACCTCGCCGAATTAAAAAAACTCGGCTTTGACAAGTTCAACGTTGGCGTTGAACCTGAGTTCTTCTTATTTAAGTTAGACGCTCATGGCAAACCAACAATGGAATTCTCGGATATGGGCGGATATTTCGATTTATCTCCAATCGATGGGTCTGAAGACGTCCGTAGGGATATTGTATTAGAACTTCAAAAGATGGGCTTTGAAATGGAAGTATCACACCATGAGGTTGCGTATGGCCAACATGAAATCAACTTCCATTTTGACAATGCATTAGAAGCTTGTGATAACATTCAAACCTTTAAAGTATTGGTCAAGAATGTCGCGAGACGCCATGGCTATCACGCCACATTCATGCCAAAACCAGTTCAAGGCATCAACGGTTCAGGGATGCACTCTAACTTATCCATCTCCGATAAAGATGGAAAGAATGTATTCTATGATCCATCCGTTGAAAATGGCTTGAGTAAGACAGCACTTCATTTCATCGCTGGTGTGATGAAACATGCCCAAGAATTTGGATTAGTTACCAACCCAATCGTGAACTCATACAAACGTTTGGTTCCTGGTTATGAAGCACCTGTATATATCGCTTGGAGTGATTCGAATAGAAGTACCATGATTCGTATCCCTGCGGCTAGAGGTAAAGGCCAACGAATTGAAGTTCGTTCTGTTGACCCAGCTGCAAACCCATATCTCGCGATGGCGGTATTGTTAGCCTCTGGTTTGGATGGCGTACGCAATGAACTCACAGCTTTAAACCCACTCAAGAAGAACTTGTTTAAGATGTCTGAAACCGAACGTCGTCGTTTAGGCATTAAGAACCTACCAGAAGATTTAAAGAAAGCCATTGAATACTTTGTCGATTCACCACTCATGAAAGAAGCGTTAGGCGATGAATTGTTTGAAAAATACATCGAAGCCAAAGAACGTGAATGGGACGAATACAAGATGAAAGTGACCGCTTGGGAATTAGAAAAGTATTTACCAATCATCTAAAAACGATAGACAAATGCGTGATGTAAGCGCATTTGTCTTTTTCTTTTCAATGACACTTTGACTACCCCTAGTTATCTATGATAAAATCACAATGGATTTTTAGATATCATACCAGGGGGATACTTATGCAAACACTCGTAGTTGTTGGAACACAATGGGGCGATGAAGGTAAAGGAAAGATCACCGATTATCTAGCTCAAAAAAGTGATTTAGTGGTGAGATATCAAGGCGGTAATAATGCGGGACATACCATCGTATTAGAAGGTGTGAAGTATGCACTACACACCATTCCTTCAGGCATATTAAATCCAAAGATTGATAATGTCTTAGGTAATGGGATGGTCATCAATCCAAAAGCTTTATTAGAAGAATTGAAAAAACTCGAAGGCAAGACTTATCATATGCACATCTCAGATAAGGCACACATCATCATGCCTTACCATATGGCATTTGATTCGATTAGAGAATCGAAATTAAAACAAAAGATAGGAACGACTAAAAAAGGCATTGGACCAGCCTATACCGACAAAGCAGAACGCTCCGGTATTCGTATGGGTGAATTTGTCGATTTAGACGTCTTTAAAAATAAACTCCAAGAAGTACTTGAATATAAGAACCAACTCGCGGACTTATACGGCGTAGAACGATTCGACTTCGAATCGATGTACGCTGAATACAGTGTGTATGCACAAGCATTAAAGCCATTTGTTGAAAACACCTCGAAATTCGTTAATGACGCCATTTCCAAAGGTAAGAAAGTGTTGTTTGAAGGGGCTCAAGGCACACTCCTTTGTCTCGATCACGGCACCTATCCATTCGTCACCAGTTCATCACCTACCGCAGCGTCGGTACCCATCAATGTGGGTATCGCACCTTGGTTAATTCAAGGGGCTGTTGGCGTTACTAAGGCTTATACCACCCGTGTTGGAGAAGGCCCACTACCGACAGAACTATTTGATCAAATCGGTTCTGATATTCGTGAAAAAGGCCATGAATATGGCACAACCACCGGACGTCCTAGACGTGTTGGTTGGTTAGACCTTGTTTTGATCAAGCATGCAAAACTATCCGGTGGATTGTCTGGACTCGCAGTCACGTTATTAGACGTACTCTCTGGTCAACCAGAAATCATGGTTTGTACAGCCTATGAACTCGATGGCAAAATCATCGATGAAGTACCTAGTTTGATTGGTGACTTCGAAAGAGTTAAACCGATCTATACGACCTTGAAAGGTTGGTCTGAAGACATTACAGCGGTGAAGTCTTATGATGACTTACCAATTAATACCAAGAACTATCTCCGTTTTATCGAAGAAGAAACAGGTATTCCAGTAGTTATATTCTCTGTTGGACCGGATAGAAATCAAACCATTGAAGTGAAAAACATATTCTAAAGCGCGAGTTTGCGCTTTTATTCTTTTAAGCTTATTTATAACGACGATCACTAAAAATCGAACAATTATTTAGAAGTAAAACGAGTTCATGAGTTAATGCTTGATTCATGTTCAATTTTGAACGAAAAAGAAAAAAAATCGGTTTTTAAACATTTCAAGTCGGTTATTGAATAATGGCTTTGTTGTGAGAATAAGTGATATTTTTTATTAAACAAACATTTTGATAAAACATTGAAATGTATTTGAAATGATAACTAGATAAAAAACGTGTTAAAATGAGATATCGTCTATTTATATGAACTAGATTTCATGCGAAAATCCACGACATTCAACACTTTATATTAATTTATATGATATAATCATAATGTGTCATTTTTGAGTGGAATATGTCCATTTATTGTAAGATTACATTTTAATTACAAAACACTAGGCGATTTATATATACATGATAACAACTAGTGTTATAATGAGATAAAATGATTTGAACTTAAAATCAATATAAATAGTATTTATAGTGGGGATTACTTGGGAGGGACAAGTATGCCAATTAAATTGAACAAACAACAGATCCTCCATGATCTGGGTATGATGGTCGTTGACATCATATTAATATTTTTTGCGTATTTCGCTACCATCATGATGTATATGGCGGTGGATGTAGAGTACGAGATTGATATCATGATGTTAGCTATTGCATTACCTTCCATAGCCATTTTTAAAATAGTTGTCATGTATGCTTTAGGCATTTACCGAATGTTATCAAGACATGTGGGATTCGAAGATGTCATGCGTATATCTATCGCAGCTGTCATAACCAATGTGGTGATTGTATTATACATCGCCATGACCAACCATTTATTCATGTTTAAATCCGCGTATATATTCATTACACCGATTGAAATCATTCTATTGACTGTACCGCGTGTATTGAACCGTATTCGTCTATTCATAAAAACCAATATTTTTGTCAATCCAAATGAAGGTAGAAGAACCCTCATCATTGGTGCAGGTTCCGCAGGTGAACTTGTATTAAGAGAAATCTATCGCAATAAAGATTTGACCAACCACCCTGTCGCATTCCTCGATGACAATCCTAATAAGATTGGCAATCGATTGAATGGGATTTTAATTGTAGGTCCAGTGGAACACATCAGTAAATTCATTGATGATTTCAACGTCGAAGAAATCATTTTAGCCATTGCTGACTACCCAATTGAAAAACTCAATTGGCTCGTCAAAGAAGTTTCTAAATATAAACTCAAAATCAAAAAACTATTATCTTATAGCGATGTCGATCGTGGCAATCCAAAAATCGTCAACGTTAAAGTTGAAGACTTATTGAATCGCCAAGAAATCCACTTAGACAATAAAGGTATTTCATCATTTATCAAAGACGAAACCGTATTGGTCACCGGTGGTGGCGGTTCTATCGGTAGTGAACTCTGCCGACAAATCGCTGAGCTTAGACCAAAGACGCTGGTTATTTTTGATATTTACGAAAATAACGCGTATGAAATTCAACAAGAACTCTTAAGAAAATTTTCCAAAGAAGGCCGCAGTTCAGAACTGAATTTAGTGGTCAGAATTGGATCTGTATATAATAAGCAAAGATTAGAAACCATTTTCCAAGAATTTAAACCAACCATCGTGTTTCACGCTGCGGCGTATAAACATGTACCACTCATGGAAGACAGTGCTGTTGAAGCGGTAAGAACCAATGTCATTGGCACCTACAATACCGCTGTACTTTCCAACCAGTATGGTGTTAAGAAGTTTGTATTGGTATCTTCCGATAAAGCGGTTCGTTCCACCAACGTTATGGGCGCAACCAAACGTTTCGCCGAACTCATCATTCAAAACCAACAAAAAGAAAACAAGACCAAATTCTCAGCGGTACGCTTCGGTAATGTCTTGGGTTCCAATGGTTCGGTCATCCCGTTATTTAAGAAACAAATCGAAGACGGTGGTCCAGTGACTGTGACCCATCCAGAAATCAACCGTTTCTTCATGACTATCCCTGAAGCTGTAAGTCTCATTCTTCAATCAGCAGTTTACGCTGAGGGTGGCGAAGTATTTATCTTAGATATGGGCCAACCAGTGAAGATTAAAGACTTGGCTGAAAAGATGATTTCACTAGCGGGTTATGAACCTTATAAAGATATTCAAATTGAGTTCACTGGATTAAGACCAGGTGAAAAATTATTTGAAGAACTTTTAGTCGATCATAACTATGCTGATCACAAAGTAACGGATAACGACAAAATTTACATTGAAAAACAAAAAGAAGTATGTGATGAAGAACTGTCATTGGTAGATATTCTATTAACATTTGAAGACAAATCAAATGAAGAAATTAAACGCTTGGTTTCAAGCGTCGTTAAGACTTATAAAGTCAATGGCGTAGATCATTAAAGAGGAGCGTTTATATTATGTGTGGCATTGTAGGATACATCGGCAATAAAGAAGCCAAAGACGTCATTTTAGACGGATTAAAAAGACTAGAATATCGTGGATATGACTCAGCTGGTATGAGTCTTTTTAATACGCGATATCAAGTCTATGATGTGTATAAAGACCAAGGTAGAGTCGATCGACTTGCTGAATCTGTTCAAAACAGCCCAGCATCGAATATCGGTATTGGACATACCCGCTGGGCAACCCACGGTAAAGTGAACAAAGTGAATGCGCACCCGCATTACTCTCGTTCACGTCGCTTTATCATCGTACACAATGGGGTCATTGAAAACTATCACCAACTCAAAGAACAATACCTTCAAGGTGTAAAATTTGAGAGTGATACAGACACAGAAGTGATCGCCCAATTGATTGAAACCTTCGCTGGTACACTCAATGTTGAGAATGCGATATTGACTACCTTAAGATTACTCAGAGGATCCTATGCACTCCTCATTTTGGATCAACAAAACCCAGAACAATTTTTCGCAGCGAAATACAAATCACCTCTATTGATTGGTAGAGGAAAAGAAGGCGTAACGGTCGCTTCAGACCTCATGGCTTTGATTGGATATAGCGAAGAATACTTGCCATTAGAAGATAAAACATTCGTAGTAGCGAGCCGTGATCGTGTTCAATTGTATGACATCAATCATCAAGCTTTAAACGCGAGATTCTGTCAAATTGACATGAATAATGATGACGTTGAAAAAGGCGAATATGCCCACTTCATGTTAAAGGAAATTCACGAACAACCATCCGTGGTTCGTCGTATCGTCTCTAATTACTTCGATAACGGAAAATCCCGTATTGATGAGAAAATACTCAATGACATTAAAGATTCTGATCGCATCTATATTCTCGCTGCAGGTACTTCGATGCATGCCGGATTAATCGGTAAAAACTTATTTGAAAGACTCGATAACATTCCGGTTGAAGTACATATCGCGAGTGAGTTTGCCTATCAAAAACCACTGCTTTCTAAGAAGCCATTTTTCATCTTGGTTTCGCAGTCTGGTGAGACTGCAGACTTAAGAGCTTGCTTGGTTAATATTAAGGAAATGAACTTTCCGATTTTAACTGTTACCAACGTACCTACCTCAACGCTTGCGAGAGAAGCGAAGTATTTCCTAGAACTGTTCGCAGGTCCAGAAATCGCCGTCGCGAGTACGAAAGCGTATGTTGCACAAGTCGCTGTTTTGGCACTCATTGCTTATGAATTATCCAATAAAGATTTTGATATCAGAGAAGAATTGACTAAGGTCGCTTTATCGATTGAAAACTTCTTATCTTGTCAAAATATGTTAGACGTTACACGCTACTTATTAACCCATAGAAACTGTTTCTTCATTGGTAGAGGACTCGATTACTATACAGGGTTAGAAGCGGCTTTAAAACTCAAAGAAATCTCTTATATACAAACCGAAGGGTTCGCTGCAGGTGAACTAAAACACGGTACCATCGCATTGATTGAAGAAGGCACACCGGTCATCGCGATTATCTCAGATCCGAAGATTTCACACAACACCCGAAGTAACCTCAATGAAGTTATCGCACGTGGTGCGAGAACCATTCGTATTGTTACCAGTGAGGTTGCAGAAGCGGGCGATGAAGTGATTGTGGATGCAGTGCATCCGTTACTCACGCCAATGGTCATGGTCGTACCTACCCAACTCTTGTCTTATTACGCCGCGTTAGAACGTAGTTTTGATATCGATAAACCAAGAAATCTCGCGAAGAGCGTTACAGTTGAGTAGGAGGATTAAGCATGGGTAAATACTTTGGTACGGATGGCATCCGTGGGGTTGCCTTTGAAAAACTAACCGCTGAACTCGCATTTAAAGTAGGATTAGCGATTGGTAAAGTGATTCAACCAAAACAAATCGTCATTGGTACAGATACCAGACAATCGAATAACATGCTCGCCTATTCACTCGCCTCAGGGGCGATGAGTCAAGGCGTCGATGTCTTATTCGCTGGCGTCGTATCTACCCCAATGATTGCGTATTACAGTGAGATGAATCAAATCATCGGTGTGATGATTACCGCTTCTCATAACCCTTATTACGATAACGGGATTAAAATCTTTGATAAAGGCTTTAAAACAGTCGATGAGTTAGAGTTGAAACTCGAACACATCATTGATTTTGGACCATTCGATGTCTTAGAAAAATGGGGTAGTTTAAACCTCACTCAAGACGTAGAAAAGCTCTACATTGAATTCTATGAAAAGCTTGGATTAAAACCAAGTAAGTTATCCATCATATATGACAGTGCCCATGGTGCGAACTATCTAATCGCTAAAAAGCTGTTTGATAAGTATCATCCAAATGCACTACAAATTAACAATCAACCCGATGGTTTGAACATCAATGTCGATTGTGGTTCTACCCACATGGAAATGATATCTGAGATGGTTAAATCCAGAAAAGCTGATATTGGTTTCGCTTTTGATGGTGACGCCGATCGTTGCTTAGTTGTTAATAAAAAAGGTGAGTTGGTCGATGGTGATCAAATGATTTATCTTTTCGCAACCCATTTGAAATCTAAAGGTGAATTACCTAAGAATCATGTCGTACTTACTAAGATGAGTAACCCGGGCATGTTAAAAAAATTGAAAGACAATAGCATATCCTACTCCTTAACAGATGTGGGTGATAAATACGTCTTCAAAGAAATGAACGACCATGGTTATGGGTTAGGTGGCGAAGCTTCTGGACATATTATCTTAAACCACATCATGCATAGTGGGGATGGTTTATTATCTGCTTTATACCTCTTAAAAATCATTGAAGAGAGTGGCCAATCCTTGGAAACACTTTTAGGTGATATCCAATTATATCCACTCAAAATGATTAATATCAAGAATGTTGATAAAGGCGTATTGAAGCGAGATTCTGTGAATGTATTATTAGAAGATGTTAAAAAAGTCTTAAAAGACGATTACTTATTATTGGTTAGACCAAGCGGTACAGAACCGCTCATCCGTGTTACGATGAGTTACCAGGATGAAGCGGTCTTAAACCGTGAAATCAACCGCATTGTTGAACTCATAAAGAAAGAAGGTAGTGTTTGATGAAAAAGTACGCATTGATCCTCGCTGCAGGTAAAGGTACCCGCATGAGAACTGAATTACCTAAATGTGCTTTCCCGATTTTAGGTAAGCCGATGATTGAATACATTGTCGAAAATATCGAGAAAACAGATATCGACGAAATCGTCGCGATTGTTGGTCACAAGAAAGAAGTCATTATGGACATTCTCAAGGATAGAGCACAATACGCTGTCCAAGAACAACAACTCGGTACAGGACACGCAGCACTATCTGCAGCACCGCTTTTAGAAGGCAAAGAAGGCACCACATTTATTCTCCCAGGAGACATGCCCTTAATGGAATACCCGCTCATGGATAAACTTATGAGAGCCCATGAAGAAATGGGTAACGACCTCACGGTAGTTACCATGGTGGTAGATTATCCAAAAGGCTATGGACGCATTGTTAGAGATGAATACGGTACAGTAAAAGGCATCGTTGAAGAAAACGACTGCACTGAATCTGAAAAGCAAATCAAAGAAGTAAACTCCTCTGTATATATCGTTGATAACAAAGCTTTATTTGAAACCTTAAAACAAATCAAAAAGAACGATCGTAAGGGTGAATACTACTTAACCGACATCGTTAGTTTGATGCATCAAAGTTATAAGGTCAATACCTTCATCGTTAGAAACTCCATGGTAACCATGGGTATCAACGATTTGTATGCCATCTCTATCGCAGAAAAGTATTTAAGAGACTCTATCAATAAAGGCCATATGTTATCAGGCGTTTCAATGATCAACCCTGAAACCATCACCATTGGACATAACGTCGTGATTGAAGAAGGTGTATGGATTTATCCAAACACCTCCATCACTGGTAATTCGGTCATTAAAAAAGGTGCAATTATTGGTCCAAATACAGAAATCAAGGATTCCATCATTGATGAAGAGGCTGAAATTAGACATAGCTTAGTCATTGATAGTAAAGTTGGTAAGAAAACCACCGTAGGTCCATTCGCTCATTTAAGAGGTCACGCAAATGTGGGTGATCATAACCGCATTGGTAACTTCGTCGAAGTGAAAAATTCAACGACTGGCGATGATACTAAAGCCGCACATCTAGCTTATATTGGTGACGCAGAAGTTGGCGAACGTGTTAACTTCGGTTGTGGATCCATCACAGTGAATTACGACGGTGTTAAAAAACACAAGACTACTATTGGCAATGATGTCTTTATTGGATGTAACGTCAATATGGTCGCACCAATATCAATCAGCGATAACGTATTCATCGCAGCTGGTTCAACTGTTACAAAAGACATTCCAAAAGGTTCATTGGCGATTGCGAGAAATCAACAAATCAATAAAGAAGATTACTACAAATACTTAATTAAGCCAAAACCAAGTGAAAAATAATAGATAAAAACAAAGAAAAAGCGATATTTTTGAAAAATATTGCTTTTTTTGTTGGAAAAGTGGACAATTAAAGGGAAAAATACGTTTTATTGTTTGATGTAATCGTATTGCATCTTATACGATAAAGTATAAATCAATTAAAAATAGAGAGGGAAGAAACATGAATAAAAAATATGAATTACAAAAAAAAGAGTATTTAGATAACTATGAAGATGTTCTTAGAGAGAATGAAGAGTATTTTAAAGGAAAAGATGAAAATACAGTAAAAGGACTTAAAGAATTATTGAAACAGGCCCTAGATGTAGCATTAGATGTAAGAAAGTTTGAGATTGAAATGTATTGGAAAAGAGCAACATATTTTTGGGTCTTTATCTCAGTGACGTATGCAGCATACTTTTCTATTTTATCAGATGAAAACTTATCAAAAATGCCAATATTAGCTGTAATTGTATCATTCGTTGGTATTGTATTTTCGTTAGCGTGGTATCTCGTAAATAGAGGTAGTAAGTATTGGCAAAATAATTGGGAACACCATGTTGATATGCTTGAGAACATGAATATTGGACCTCTTTATAAATTGACAATTGATAATAACAACAAACCGTTACAGTTATTGAAAGCATTTCCATTATCAGTATCAAGAATCAACATAACAGTTAGCTTATACATTACACTTACATGGTTTTTTCTAGCATATTTTAGTATAAATTTGTATCTTAAAAGATCTCCTGACTTTAGTGAACATACATATTTGATAATTGGATTAGTAACTACACTATTTTTTATAGCATTACTTGTATTCAATATGGAATCAACGAATAAAGTCGATGAATCAAATTTAAAAAGAAGAGACTAGACTTATTATGCATATTAATGTTGTTGAATCATATTAATGAATTTACTATATATAAATGTAAAGGGAGAACTGTAAACTATGGAAAGTTTATCAACGTGTAAAATATATAGAAAAAGATATCTGTGGTCAATTTCAATTTTCATAATATTTATAGGAATTCTTTTTGATACATATCTCAGTGAAGTTTATATTATAACAATTAGTGATATTTCAATGTACTATACAGCCCTAGTTACAGTTGGCGCAATTTCAGCAACTCTAATTACGATTGTGTCTTCATCATTAGATAATCGAGTATTATCATTTAAACTTAAAGAGATTTTGAACTTTACGAATAAATACTTATCTATAAAGACATTTGTTCCGACTAATATAGTACTAATATTTGTCGGTACAATAGCGTATATGTTAAATTTAACTAATGCGTTATTTATGGTGTTTTTTGTCATTTTAATGTTCACAGGAATATTTTCATTTTATATATGGATTTGTGCTACAGATTCTAGTTTTCCAATCGAATTAGCAAAAGAAGAAATTGAGCGATTAAGTAGTCTGAAAGATCAAGAAAATAAAACATTTGATTTGCTAATGAAAGCTTTCAAACACACATATAATACCGATAGCAGCGAGTATGCAATCATCGAAGATTTATTAAGAGATAACTACTCAAAAACAGATCAAACATACAACATTAGCAAAATTAGAGAAATATTTGATTATATTATTTCGAAAGATGGTCCAACGAAGGCATTTTCAATAATTATCTATATTACCTCTAAAAATAATAAAGAATATAAGAATTATGAAATTAAAAAGATAATTTTGGATTTTGCTTTCGAAATGCAAAATGCTACGTACGTAAAAATTGATAATTATGACATTTTCAACTTCTATAGAAACATAACCAGACAGTATGAATTATTTGGTACATATTCGACACTTCTTTTATATAAATCCTTTTCAATGATCTTCGATAATAACAAGCTAGGGTATAAGCCACGCTTGTTATTTGCTGAACAATATATTGGATTATTATGTCGATTTATATCAGCATATAAAGCAGATTTGTTCTCTATTCAACAAAGAGTCTATCTGGAATTATATATTGATTACGTACTTCTTAACTCTAATAACGATAATATGAAAATGACAATCCACAATTATTTTGTTAACGGATTAACAAATATTTCAACATACTTAAAAGAACGTCTCTTTGAAACGCTGCTGTTAATGTATTTTTCTGAATATATGCTAAGTAGAATGATACAATTTAACTCTCAAAATAATCAAAAAGTATTGGATTTGAAAGGAATAAGCATAATTAGACATATTAAAAAACTAGATTATGTTTTTATTCAAACATCAATAAAGCTTTATCAAGAAATCAATAGTTATTTATATCTTGGAAAAGTGTTGAAAAATGGGCCATTTTTAGAGAATCTCAATTATGAATTTATTGAATTTTTACTGATTAACTCATTCGTATTCGACAGTTTTATTAAATGGCCACAAGTAATGGAGAGGATTATTCATGAAACGACTTTAGAGAATACTAAGCAGTTATTTAGATTATTTGATAAGGGAAAAGAAATCTTAGTTGAGGAAGTTAGAGACCACATTAAATTTATTTCAATAGAAGCATTGAAGCAGCGGAATGATTTAGTTCAATTGTCTAAAACGTATTTCAATATAATAAATAAGAAGATTATAAATGCTGAGATCATTGTTGGAAAACTAGATGAGAACAGGATCAGCATAAGGAAACAAGATTTATTGTCAAGTATTGACCTTTTTCTTGATAAGTTACCCCATCAGACACTTGGTGAGAAACTAGATTGCGTTGATAAGTATGTTGAATTTATTGTTGAGAAAGATGATTTAGATAATGATATCTTATTCGTAGATGTAGCTATGGCTAACATTAAATCAGTACTATTTGAGTTATTAAAAGAGAAAGGTAGCAAAATACAATTTAGTTATAACGATGAGTCATATGAGAAACTATTAGATTTGCTTATAGAAAAGGGTTATAACACACATAATTCTACTATTGATTCAGAGATAGAACTTTGGACTAACGAAAAAATCTACAAATTGTGGAAAGAAGAAACAGCTAACCTAAATTACATTGATGTGTTAAATGAATATGGAATCATTTTTTATAATTCCAGTATGTTTAAAATTAGTCTCGAATTACTAGATTTCACATTAAGAGATTTAACAGATACTGAAATATCTAGTTTCTTAGAGGGGTATGAAATTTATCCTAATAAATATAGTTTTGTAGATGCATTGTATGTTCGTTCGGAAGCGGAAAAATATGTTAGTAATAAATATCAAAAAATTGTAATTAGGGTTACAATTTGTGTAGGTTTTGGACCCGATGATTTGTTAATCGTTGAACAGTTGTAATAGAATACATTTTTATGAGTTTTCAAGCATATGATATTTAAGTGTTTTTTATAGAATTCTTTTTAAATCAGGATTATTAATTGTTATAAAACGAAAAAACGGACAATTTGATGTCCGTTTTTTGATTTATACTGAAACAGTTCTTTTTGCATTTAATGTTTTGATGGCGTTAACTTTTCTGTCGTAATCAGCCTTTTTATTCTTGTTTATTCTACCTACAAGCATAAGTGATAAAAGTATTAAAACGATGAGCGCTGATCCCGAAACGATCACTGCAGTTCTTACATTCGTCGAATCATAAATAATAAAACCTAAAACCACCGATACCAAGATACTTATTAAGTACCAAGGTATAGCGCTTGTTTCGTGATAAGGATCTATATCAAGTTTGTCTTCAGTAACGGTTCTAAACTGAATATTATCCTCAACTTTTAGTTTCTCTTTATCATATGACTTCTTTTCATCTTTATCAATTAATATTGATTTTTGCTTAAGAATATAACGGTCAAATGCGTTATCTTTTTCTTTTTCAGTTAGATATGGTGGATACCCTGTTTCCTTACATATAGATGCCTTTTCTTTATACATTTTAAGTGCGAACTCTTCTTTTGACTGATTAAATTTTTCTAGTAATTCCTTCTGTCGGTTGTTGAAATACCCATCGAACATCATATCTTTTAGATTACTAGGGATTTTTGTGTCTTTAATAACACAATAATGTAGACTTAATCCGTATCTATCAATATCTATACCACTCAGAATATTTTTAGATAATTCAGTTAGATACTTTGGAAGTTCATAGTAACTGATGTTTTTAAGCATAATATATTCGGAAATAATTGACTTGGATTCACTTACCAAAAGGGTTGTAAAATAGTTATAAATGTTTTCTAGGGTAATGAAATCAAATCCAAGATCAACTGCATTAATGAATTTGAGTGGTGAGATAATTTTCAATTTCACCTCAATATTCATTTGTAATTCAGTAGGTATACCGATAAATGAATCTATATAGTCAATTAAAACAGAATAACTAATCTTAAAAGATGTTTGATCTTCTAGTGACGTAAACACTAATTGTTTATTTACAGAATCTGTAGCTAAAAGTTTTTTATTTAAGTATGAATTTAATAACTGTTCTGTTAGTAGGTGCTTAGGTAAAACTTTTATGAATTCATAGCTAGATTTGACAGCTAACAATAATTTACTATTGTGTTGATCATTAGTTGGGTCTAATTGTAAAAGTAAATCAGGTTTTTCGAGCACAGAAGCGATGAATCTTTCGTTATTTAACTGAAGTAAATCGTTCAAAGTAAGAGCCATTTAAATGTCCTCCTGATATGAACAATATTGACATTGAGTAGAATTAGAAGATATTTGATTACCACAAACTTCACAAGTCTTTAAGTCAATTTGTTTCTTTTCATCTGGGTTTGTAACATTAACTGGTGGTGTACAGACGTGGACTTCTTTGACAATGTTTGGTTGTCTATCTGGAGCAATCGGCGAATTTTCTTTTATAGAAAAATCGTACTTAGTTTCTGCAAAGTTCTTGGCTTTTAATAACACTCGGTTCAATTCCTTATCTTTTTCATATTCAGTCATGTAAGCATAATTGTATTCTTTATAAATTTTTGCTTTTTCTGTATATAATTTTAAAGAATCCTCTGCTATTCGAATATCATAATTATGTTTAATCAATTGAGTATTGATTTGTGCATATTCTTTTTGTAGTGATTTCTTGACCTCATCATCTACAAGTACACCAGTCACCAAAAACTCAGTTAAAGCTAAACCCATTTCCTCGCACTCAGGTGTCAATAAACCTAACATTTTTTGAGATAACTCTTTTAAGAAACCATAACTATTGAGAATAGATCTTTTTTCATCCGTAATGTAAGCAGCATAATTGGATTGAAGTTCCATGTATATCAGATGCTTGAATACCTCAAACACACTCTTGGCAGTAATATCTATCTGCTTTCCGAAATGTTCAAATAACTTTTGGACATCCAACAACTTGATTGAAAAATAACCTTTGAACTTAACTTGAAATGGTATATTCAAGGTTGGGTCGAAAATCCAAAAATCCATATCACTGGTAACGAACTCATGTTTTAACTCTAAAGAAACATTAATAAAATGGATATCACCGATTTTTGAAATGGGTTCTTTAATGCGAAGAAAGTACAAAAAATTTGACCATTTTGAGACGGTTGTTTGAAGAAGTGTTTCTCTACCTGGGGAAAATGTTAAAGTTTCGTCCTCAAAAATAATATTGACCTTATGATACTCTGGTACAATCAAAATAGCATTTTGTCTTACACGGAAATTAACATATGAAGTGATTAATTTCGTAGACCCCGTCACAGTAATGATCTGATTTTTCATATTTCTCCTATTTTTCTCGCGTAATGCGTTGATTCTATTTGTTTTTTATATAAATTGTATTCTCACCTACATAATATATCAAAGTATGGAATAAATAAAGATAAAAATAATAGAATCAATATATAGATATCAAATGTATTTCGAAATTATTTCAATTTATATAAACGAATCTATTTATCAATGGTTTGCTGTGATTTTAAATTAAACATTTAATTTTATTTGTCATTGATATAATATACAAATTTCTCACATCCGTGCGGTTAAAAAGGGGTTGAATCTATGACCACCTGTACGGACCATTCAAGATTAGTATGAACTTAATGTAATAATTTTGAATCGCTTGAATAAGTAATCAAGAATGACCGCTCTATATAAGTATTATCAAATAAAGCGGTTTTATAGACATCATTTAAAGTAAAACTACACCGCGTGTCTGTACTATTATAAAAGAAAATACAGGGTGGGATGAACAAGCTATGAACGAACATTTTCTCGAACCATTGATTAAACAATACCTCTCTGAAAAGGACATCACACAAGGCACCTATAACCTGTTTAAAATCATTCTCGACCAATATATCTCCTATTTAAAAACACATCAAATAGACTTTCCAACGACAATAGATGTCATCGCGTTCCTAGAATGGAAGAAAAGTGATGGTTGTTCCATTCGATGGACCAACCATCAAATTGGGACCTTAAAAAACTTTTACAGGTATTTATGTTTGAATCTACAGCGCTTAAGTTTACCTGAAGTGTATGCGTTTGATATCATGCAGACAATCCAGAGGGAAATATTAGATCATAATGAATTTAAACCCACCTTATCTACAGAACAAGCCAAACAGCTGTTATTGTATTGTAAGGAACGTAGACATACTCGCTCACAATACCGTGATTACGCCATTGTTTATCTAATGCTCACCACAGGCGTTAGAAGTATTGAGATAAGACGAGCGAAGCGAAAAGATTTAAAGCGGGTTAAACGACAGCTGGTCTTGTATATCCAAGGGAAAGGTAAAACCGCTTCGGATACGTATGTGAAGATTCCTGAAGGGTTAGAACAGGCGATCAACGATTATTTGAGTTTAAGGAAAGACAATAATCCTTTTTTATTCATTGGTCATTCTAGACACCAAACAACGCCTTACTTATCGCGATCTTTCGTGATTAAGATGTTTAAACAACTGATGAAAGACGCTGGGCTTGAAGAAACCCAAGTGACTGCTCATGGGTTAAGACACACGGCTGCGACCATGAATTTACAGAGGGGTGGTTCATTAGAATCGACCAGGCAACTCTTACGTCACGCAACTGTAACAACAACCATGATTTATGCCCATCATGTGGGTCAGATGAAGGATGAACCAGAAAATGAAATCGAACGTTTGATTTTAGACTTTCATGAGATTAAAACGGAGACATGAAGATGATTACACACCCATTAGAGGCGTTATCTGAACAATATTTATCGGAAAAGAAACTGGCCGCTTCGAGTTTAAAATCTTACCGAATCGCTTATAAACACTTCACTCAGTACTTGAAACAACACGACATTACATATCCGAAAACGAGCGATGTTATCAAGTATCGTGACTATAAACGCGAGATTGGATGCTCAACTTACTACATACACATTCACATTAGCGCGTTGAAAGGTTTATATAATTATTTGAGTTTGAATCAAAAACGATTGTCACTACCAGAGGTTTATCAATATGACATCATGATGCCGATTAAAAGCGAACGCATTCAAAAACAGATGGTCAAACCCGTGTTAACACTAGAAGAAGCGCGACAACTCATTCTATTCACCAAAGAACAAAGACGGTTCATTTGGCACTACCGTAATCACGCGATCATCTCTTTGATGTTGACCTCGGGGTTAACCGTTCATCAGGTCGTACATGCGAAAAGGGCGGATTTTGTTGAAATGGATGGGACGGATGTGCTTTACATCGTACGCCGAACTGGCCAAAACAAAACCCGTGTTAAACTCTCTAAAGGTACCATTCTAGTGATTAAAGATTATTTATCCAAGCGGAAAGACGATAATCCACATTTGTTTTGTGCCCACAAAAATAAACCAACCCATCAACCGTTAGAAAGAATGTTTTTCTATACCATGTTTAGAAAGGTATTGAAGGAAACGGGTTTAGAATATACGGAGATTACCCCGCATTGTCTAAGACATACCGCTGCGTTATTCAATTTAGAACGCGGTGGATCAATTGAACAAACCAAGGCGTTACTAGGCCATGTGAATATCCAATCCACTTTAGTTTATCAAGCCTATTTGGATCGGATGAAAAACGATTCGGAATATCAAATTGAGTCGATGCTCCTACATGAAGATGATTGGAAATCAGACGTGTTTCTCATGTACATTTTGTTTGATTAAACCCATCATTATTTAGAAAAATGTTGTTTATTAATCTAGCACTTAAATTCCATAAGTGCTATTTTTCGCGTTAAATGGGGGTTGCGAAAGGTTTTAGAAATCATTTGTTCGAAAAAGGAACAAAAAGTCACTTTTTTACTTGTTATTTCATAAGGTTATGGTGTAGAATATGATTATTCAATAATCGAACAATGGATGGTGACCCGATGAACGATAATACCTTCTTCAAACCGACAATGCTTTTAAAAGAATATATGATCCTCGACATGATCGAAAAAAACCCTAAGATTACTCAACGGGAAATGAGTAAATTGATTGGGATTGCGGTCAGTATGGTGAATGACTATTTGGAAGAGTTTGAGAAAAAAGGCCTCATTAAAAAGAAGAAATACTCAACCAAAACCGTTGAGTATTTAATCACGAAAAAGGGAAATGAAAAGAGGAAAGTCTTAAACATCGGTTATTTAAACTCCACTAAAGACTTATACTTCCAAGCCAAAGAGTCTTTTGAAAAGTTTTTGTCTCAAGTGAAAGACAAAGGATTCACCAATATCTTATTATACGGAGCTGGTGAAGTCGCAGAGATGTTGATTCATACCATTATGACCAGTAAAACCAATCAAGTCAATGTCTTAGCGGTCATTGATGACGATCCTAATAAGATTGGATCGAAGATTGGTAGTTATGTCATCATACCTAAAGAAAGTATTAGAGACTTTGAACATGATGGTATCTTGGTTTCAACATACAATCGTAAAGATGAGATTAAAGCTAAGTTATTAAAAATCGATTATCCGATTGAAAATATTATAGAGTTTTTTGAATAGGGAGAATTATTTTATGAAAATTACAATAATAGGTACAGGTTATGTTGGTTTATCCAACGCTGTATTATTAAGTCAACACCATGAAGTGGTAGCCTTAGATATTATTAAAGAAAAAGTAGACATGGTGAATAATCGACAATCACCAATTGTCGATCAAGAGTTAGAAGATTACTTAAAAAACAAATCATTAAACCTTCTCGCAACCCTAGACAAACAATTAGCGTATAAAGACACATCTTTTGTTGTTATCGCTACACCAACCAATTACGACCCAACTCAAAACTATTTTGATACATCCTCAGTCGATAAAGTCATCGATGACGTTTCAAAATTTGCACCTAAGGCTTCAATCATCGTAAAATCTACGATACCAGTTGGATACACTGAAGAACAAAAAAAGAAACATCCAGCATTAAAAATCATCTTCTCGCCAGAATTCTTAAGAGAAGGCAAAGCTTTATATGATAACTTATATCCATCAAGAATCGTCGTAGGTGAACATTCTAAAGAAGCAGAAACATTCGCACATTTGTTATTAGAAGGCGCGATTAAGAAGGATGTCCCGATTCTTTATACGGGATCAACTGAAGCAGAAGCGATTAAACTATTTTCTAACACATATTTAGCGTTACGTGTTGCGTTCTTTAATGAATTGGACACCTACGCTGAGATTAGAGGATTAGACACTAAAGAAATCATTGAAGGCGTTGGTTTAGATCCAAGAATCGGATCTCATTATAATAACCCATCATTCGGATATGGTGGCTATTGCTTACCAAAAGATACCAAACAGCTATTAGCAAACTATAAGGATGTTCCACAGAACATTATGACAGCGATAGTTGACGCAAATAGAACTCGAAAAGATCATATCGCTGATATGGTTATCGGTAGAAAACCAAAAGTGGTTGGTATTTACAGACTGGTTATGAAATCTAATTCAGATAACTTTAGACAGTCTTCAATTCAAGGTATTATGAAGAGGATTAAAGCTAAAGGTATTGAAGTAATTGTATACGAACCTGTTTTACAAGAAAATGATTTCTTTGGTTCTAAAGTGGTACGTGATTTCGATGAGTTCATTAAAGAATCAGATGTTATTGTTTCAAATAGGTTTTATAAAGAATTAGAAATTGTGAAAGAAAAAGTCTATACACGAGACTTATTTAATAGGGACTAGAGGAAATTATTAATATGAAGAACATACTTTTTTCACCACCAGATATTACACAAGAAGAAATTGATGAAGTAACATCAGCACTTAAATCGGGTTGGATTACAACAGGACCAAGAACCAAAGAACTTGAAAGAAGAATAGCAGAATATGTGGGTGTAAATAAAGCAGTTTGTCTTAATTCTGCAACAGCTGCTATGGAATTGTCACTACTATTATTAGGTGTTGGTCCAGGAGATGAAGTAATCACTTCTGCTTATACATATTCAGCTTCAGCAGCAGTTATAGATCATGTTGGAGCAAAAATAGTCTTAGTTGATACCGCCAAAGACTCATATGAGATGGACTATGATAAACTTGAAGTAGCGATAAGCGATAAAACAAAAGTAATAATCCCAGTAGACATTGCGGGTGTAATGTGTGATTATGATAAATTATATGAAATAGTTGAACGTAAAAAGAATTTATTTATTCCTAATAATGTTAGGCAAGAATCTTTAGGTAGAATAACTATTTTATCTGATGCTGCACATTCATTTGGGGCATATAGAAATAATGTTAAAGCTGGTCTAGTGGCAGACATCACCTGTTATTCATTTCATGCTGTGAAAAACTTGACTACAGCAGAGGGTGGCGCAATCGTTTGGACAAAAACATTTGGGATGACCGATGATGAAATGTATAAAGAGTATATGCTACTAAGTTTACATGGTCAATCAAAAGATGCGCTTTCAAAAATGAAAAAAGGGTCATGGGAGTATGATATTGTATATACTGGATACAAGTGTAATCTAACTGACATTTTAGCTTCTTTAGGTTTAGTGCAACTTAGGCGATATGATCAATTGTTAGAAAGAAGATTTGAAATTATAAAACTATACAGCGAGACACTAAATTCGAATTATGTTAATATACTTCAACATGAAGATAAAAATACAAGAAGCTCGGGACATTTAATGTTAGTAAGATTCAAAGGTTTTAATGAAATGAAACGAAATCAGTTGATAATGTATCTTGCAGAACAAGGTATTGCAACGAATGTTCACTATAAACCACTTCCAATGTTCACTGCATATAAGAATCTTGGTTTTGATATCATCAACTTCCCTAATGCTTTCAAACAGTATGAAAACGAGATATCTTTACCATTGCATACACTATTATCAGATGACGATGTGATATATGTATCAGAAAAGATTAACGAATATATCAAGGGTTTAATTGAGGGATAATATGTATAATACAATAATTAAGCGTATCATGGATTTACTCTTTGCAATCATCTTAGTACCATTTTTCATCCTACTAACAATATTTTTAGGAACTATAATATATCTTGATGATAGAGGACCGATTTTTTATAAAGCTAATCGGTTGGGTTTGAAAACTAGAACATTTAAAATGTATAAGTTTAGAACAATGAAAGTAAACTCTCCCGACCTACGCAATTCAGATGGTTCGACATATAATTCAGACAATGACCCTCGTTTAACAAGATTTGGGAAAGTGTTGCGAAAAACAAGTCTCGACGAATTACCACAATTGTTAAATATTTTAAAGGGTGATATGAGTTTTATCGGACCGAGACCAGATTTATCAAGCCAAATTGAATATTATATACTCGAGAGTGAAACCAAGTTTAACGTAAAACCTGGAATTACAGGATATGCTCAAGTTAATGGCAGAAACGATTTATCATGGGATGAAAAGAATAAATTAGATCGCTATTATGTTCAAAACATATCTTTGTTTCTTGATATTGTGATTTTTTTTAAAACGATAATTAAAGTATTGAAACGCGAAGGAGTAAATAAAAATGGATAAGCTAGTATTGAAAAAGGATGAGTTTAATAGCAATATTTTTGAATTAAATTTTGGTTATGTTGATTATTATGACCCATCATTACAAACTAATGAAATATTGGATATACTGAATAAAAGTGCATATGATATAACAGGAATTAAAATAAATTCAACAGACTTAAATGCAATGTACAATTTTCAAAAAGCGGGATTTTATGTTGTCGATTGCTTGGTTACGTATGAGTACGACAAGAATAATGCCAAACCTATAAGCGATGAGTATTCAGTCAGTTTTAAAGAGAACGTAACTCAACACGAAATTGTTGAACTAGCATCAATAGCACGAAGTGTATTTAAGATTGATAGATTTCATTCTGATCCTAATTTGAAAACTGAGTTGGCGGATAAGTATTATTACCAATGGGTCATAAACTCATTCAATGGATTTTCTGATGGTGCTATCGTTCCAGTAATTGATGGAAAACCAGTAGCATTTACTACTTACAAGATAAATAATGTTAGCGAAAGTACATCAACAATGGTTCTTAGTGCAGTCAACCCTAATTATATGGGTAAAGGAATTTATCATAATATGATACAAAAAGGAACACAATACTTACTGCAATTCTCAAGTAAAATAAGAGTCGGCACTCAAGTAGATAATATTGCTGTTCAAAGAACGTGGCAAAAAATAGGATACAAAATGATAGATGTAAAATACATATTGCACTATTACAAAAAGGAATAGAAGGGTAAACATGTGAAATATCTTTTCATTGCGAATAGCACTAAACCTAGTAAAGAAGAGTATTTTAGTCGAGAAAAGTATGCAATTAATAGTTTTTCTAAATCAAGTATAGAGGCCGCACTGAAACTTGGATATGAAGTTTACATGGGAATTAATAGAAAATATGCAAGTGAAATTGTTTGTGATTATCCCGTGAAATTCTACAATGCGGGTATCTATAGAAGTATTTTTAACATTGCAGACATAATGAAAGCTTTTTTTAGATTAAATAGATTTCTTAAAAGAACTAAAATAGATGTACTCCATTGCAATACACCCATAGGCGGAGTGTTAGGAAGATTATGCGGCAGACTTCATAAAGTTAATAAAATTATTTATACAGTACATGGGTTTCATTTTTATGAAAATGCATCTAGTGTATCTTCGAAAATTTTCAAGTTTATAGAAAAAAGACTAGCGAAATATACTGATGTTCTAATCACAATAAATTCTGAGGATTATAATTTTTCGAAAGAAGACTTGAGTTTTAGAAGATGTCATGTTTACAAGATTAACGGAGTCGGTATTGGCAATTTTGATTCATCTAAAACCATATCCAGAAGTGACATTCGACTAAAAAATTCAATCAACAAAGATGCATTAGTCATAATCTCCGTAGGCGATCTTGTCATGAATAAGAATCATGAAACAATCATTAAGGCTATGAGCCAACTGGATAATAAAAATTCAGTATTGTTGATTTGTGGCAAAGGTAATTATATCAATAAATTACGAAAGGTTTCAGCAAAATATAACTGTATTGATAGAGTGATGTTTTTAGGATTTAGAAATGACATCAAAGAGTTGTTAGTGGCTTCGGATATTTTCATTTTAGCATCATTTAGAGAAGGACTTCCAAGATCAATAATGGAGGCTATGTATAGCAAAACATTATGTGTTGTATCTGATATTAGAGGAAATCGGGATTTAATCACCCATAAAATTTTAAGATTTTCGCCGGAAAACTCTAAGGAACTTGCAGAGATAATCAATAAAATCGATCATAAAGATTATCACACACAATCAATAATAGAACATAATTATAGATTTGTGCAAAACTACAGTTTCGATGTTGTCGTTGATCAACTAATTAGCATTTTTAATAATGAAATAGGGAGGGTGCAAAATGAAAGTACTTCATTTACTAAGCAGTAATACTTTCTCCGGCGCTGAGAATGTAGTTTTTCAGATAATTATGAGTACTCAATCAATAGATTCATTGTACTGTTCAGTCACTGGACCGATTAAAAATGACCTTTTAACAAATAAAATAAACCATATATTAATTGAAAAACTTACTTTAAATAATGTTTCTAAAATCATAAAAGATGTAAAACCAGATTTGGTACATGCACATGATGTTAGAGCAACTGCAATTGCCGTACTTGCCTCTAAAAAAGCGCCAGTTATTTCTCACATGCACGTAAATGATGAATCAATGCGTATTGTTTCAAGAAAGTCTCTTATATTTTTGCTGATTTCATTTAAACTAAAGCATGTTTTTTGGGTTTCTGAATCATCCTTTAAAAAGTATTTTTTTCGTAATGTGGTAAAAAGAAAAAGTTCTGTTTTAATTAATGTAATGGATAAGCAGTGGATTATTGACAAGAAAAATAGTGACCTAGACAATTATCAGTTTGATCTTTGTTTCGTAGGTAGATTGGTTTACCAAAAAGATCCCTTGAAATTTATAGATATAATTAAACTAGTTACAGATAGAATACCAACATTACAAGTTGGAATTGTCGGTGATGGAGAACTAAGAAAAGAAATTGAAGACAAGATCTTAGAGTTGTCTTTGAAGTCAAATGTCAAACTATTTGGATACAATCCTAACCCTTTGAAAATTATTAGTGAGTCAAAAATATTAGTAATGACTTCTAGATTTGAAGGTACACCAATGGTAGCTTTGGAAGCACTAGCACTCGGTACACCTATAATAGCAACTCCAACAGATGGTTTAATGAATTTAGTTGAAGAAGGGTTTAACGGTTATTTACAGTCAGACAATCGGGATATTTCCGACAAGATAATAAAAATTTTAACTAATAATAGTTTATATAATGAGCTTTCCCAAAACTCAATATCCAAGTTTGATCAGATTAACAACGTTCAAAATTATGCTAATTTAATTGTGAAAGAATACTTAGAGGCAATTAAATGACTAAAATCTTATTTATTATACCAAAATTGAATGGTGGCGGGGCAGAAAAAGTAGTGTCAAACTTATCTCATGATTTGTCTATGCATTATGATGTTCATATTGCAGTTTTTGATAATTCAGATCAAACATATGATTGCACTGGAACTATACATGATTTAAAAATCCCAGCGCAAAAAAAGTATTTTAACAAAATCCTGAACATATATAAAAGATATAAAAAAATTAAGACAATTAAGAAAAATCATGATTTTGTAGCATCAATTAGTTTTTTGGATGGCCCCCACTTAATAAATGCAATGACTAGAAGGAGAGAAAAAATAATAGTTTCAATACGTAACAACATTTCTATGGAAAATAAATCTTTTCTTAGGCTATTAATATTAAAATATATCTTCAAAGTTGCTAATAAAATTGTTGCCATTTCGAGTGATGTAAAAAACGACATCATCAACTTGAAACTGTCAAAATCAGATAAAATTGATGTAATCTATAATTCTGTAAACTCAAATCTAATAAGAAAACTTGCTGACACTGAAATCAACTTTAATTTTGAACCTAATGCACATTATTTAATCAATGTGGGTAGGTTAACTTTTCAAAAGGGACAATGGAATCTCATACAGGTTTTTAGTGAATTAATTAAAATAAAATCCAATGTTTATTTGTTAATTGCGGGTACAGGAGAGTTAAAAGAGAAACTAGTAAATTATTGTGAGTATCTTGGTATTCAAGATAAAGTGATTTTCTTAGGCTATGTATCAAACCCCTATCCGTTCATTAGAAAATCAGATATCTTTACATTCTCATCAAATTTTGAAGGTTTAGGTAACTCAATATTAGAGTCATTAGCCCTTTCTACGACTGTTATATCAACAGATTGCAAATCTGGACCAAGAGAAATCCTTGATCCAGGCAATAATGAGATTCTACTTGATTATAAAATTGCAAAATACGGTATATTAACACCAATCATGGAAAGTAGTTTTGATTTTTTAAATCAAGAACTATCAAAGTCACAAAAAATCTATCTAGAGGCTATTCTTAAAGTACTAAGTGAAAAAGAAATACAAGATTATTACAAGAAAAATTCAGAAATTCGTATTAGTGACTTTTCACCAGAAAAAATAGCAAACGAATGGATCAAAATAATTAATAAGTGAGGTGATGGAATTGTCAATTATTAGTCAAGTTATACTTCTTATATTTATGCATTCCATGTATTCAATAATTGTTGTTACTAGAGAAATTTTTCGAATAGTCAAAAATAGAGATATTGCTTTAATTTCCTATGTAAATTTAATGTTTGGATTCGTTTACGGAATTGTACCTATGTTAATTCACATTGGTTTTATTAATGGCACCTACATAAATCAATTTATCTCATATAATACGAATGGAATGAAGTATTTTTTCATATTTTATATATTTTCGGTTTTATCATATATTGCACTTCAGATAGGATATCAAATAAAGTTTAGAAATAAAACGAAGGTTAAAATTATAGACAACCGTATTATTGCACTTTCTGCACATGCGTTACTCGTTGTATCAATTTTATCGTTATACTTTTGGACATTAGCTTATGACTCTATTTTTGATATAATTCGATACGCAGACTTTATTCGTGCCGGTTATACGCCTGTGAATAATTCTTTTGCTTTTTTAAAATATTTTGTCAGCCTTTTTATGTTTTCTTCGTATTTGTATTTTATTTTGATATATTCAAAAAAAGTAGCAAAAACTCCAGTTTTTTATATTATCCTATTTTTGTTATCTTTTGCAGGCTCAATATTTTATATCTTAGCCAATGATGGAAGGATGTTAGCAGTTATATATTTAGCAGTTTTTGTATTAATTAAATTTAAAATTGATATATCTAATAAGGTGAAAAGGTATGATGAAATATTAAGAAATTATTTTCTGATTGGAATTATATCTTTAATTGGAGTGTCCCTTATAGAGCCAGTGCTATATTATGCAAAATATCAAGTATGGAGATTTGATCAAACCATCAATCCAATAGTAATAATACGTGATGAGTTTAACTTTTTATTGATAAGTCTTCAGACGTCACTTAGAGTTAGAGAATACGGTATTGTTCAACCAAGATTTTTTGAAGACTTGTTGAGTGGAATCCTTGCATGGGTACCGTCGAGATTTACGACGAATATGTTTACTACAACATTCGAAATAAATACAAGATTAATCACTGGAGTAAGTGGACAAGTGCCAACTGATATAGTTTCGATGAGTCTTTATAGCTTAGGCTATATAGGTCCAATTGTTTATCCATTTCTTTTTGGAATGTTAATAAAGCTTATCGAATCTTCTTTTTATAATACAAGAAAATCAAGTTATTACAATATGCTATATATTTTAATTGGGTTCTACATGTTAAAATTTGTAAGTCACTCAGATTTCAACAACATACTTCTAAATATCTTTTTTTTCATAATAGGTCATTTGGTTGTAAAAATTCTTAGTAGGGTAAGGCTGTGATATAAATCATGCGAAACAATAAGATAGATATAATACGTGCCGGTGGAACAATTTTGGTCATTTTGGCACATGTTTTCCCTCCTGACTTGATTCAAAATATAAGATCTTTTGATGTGATTGCTTTAGTATTTATTTCTGGATTATCGTTTAAGAGTAACGAGCAAATAAAATACTTTAAGTATATATCGCATAGAATTAAAAAATTGGTAATCCCGACTTATCTAGTTATTACCTCAATTTTTTTATTTACATTTATAGCCTCATTAATTTTTTCAATTAATAATCCGTTTACAACTGAGGACATTATAAAGTCATATTTTTTTATAGAAGGTATTGGATACATTTGGATTGTAAAAATTTATCTAATTTTAGCTCTTGTAAGCACAACTATAACTAGTATCAATAAAAAAATCAGAAATGATTATTTATTCGTGTCATACATAGTGACAATATTTTTTATATTTTTTTCTCTATCTAAAAGTCTAGTTGGATTGAACTCTCTAATATTGAACGAGTATATCATAATCTCTATTCCTTACGTATTAATTTATTGGATCGGGATTCGGATTAGAGAGTCAGGTACCACATTAAAAATTATGACGTTATTATCGACAGTAGTTGTGTTTAGTGTCGTTATCTATAGTATTAATAATTCAATTCTTTTACCTATGAACGATAAATATCCACCGGGGTTTATTTATGTTACATATGGCATTTTTATTTCACTATTATTGTATATACTTATTCCGAATAAAGAAATTAGAATTGTAAAATGGATTAGCATGAATTCGTTCATCATATATCTTATGCATATTTATTTTGTTTTAGGTTTAAATTTGTTACAGGATTATGTCAGCTTTTCATTTATCAATTTTTGGTTGATAAAATACCTGGTTATATTATTTGGCTCATTTATTTCAACCTATTTTATCAAATATGTATTGAACTATTATAGAAAAAGAGTGAAAAATGAAATCAAATAATATTAACCACAAGATAATGACTGCTACAAAATGGTCAACTCTTTCACAAATAACCACCAAATTGATGCTACCAATATCCAACATGATACTCGCTAGAATATTAGACCCTTCTGTGTTTGGCACAGTTGCATTAATTACAATGGTAATAAGTTTTGCTGATATGATTGCAGACGCAGGTTTTCATAAGTATATAGTACAACACGAATTCAATGATATTGTTGAAGTTGATATAACATTTAATGTTGCATTTTATACTAGTTTATTTTTAGGCGGTATACTTTATATTGCAATAGCAATATTTTCAAAAGTAATTATTGATTCTACAAATAGTTCTCTGCCATTTTATATGCTGATAATTTCTGCAATTCAAATACCTCTATCTACACTTTCTAGCACACATATCGCTATATTAAAAAGAGAATTGAATTTTAAAAAGTTATTTAGGATAAATTTTGCTTCCACATTCGTTAACGTTAGTATAACGGTTTTTACTGCCATAATTGGGATGGGAATATGGGCATTGATACTCGGACCAATTAGCGCATCCATATCAGTTTGTGTACTAACTTATTTAACGGCAAAATGGAAACCAAGTGTGAAATATAGCTTTCAATCTCTAATCAAAATGATGTCGTTCTCGATATTCTCATTAGCTGAATCAATCTCTATTTGGCTAACTGTATGGATAGACATTATTATTATAACAGCATCATTTAATGCGTATTATCTAGGATTATATAAAAATTCACTAAGTATGGTTAACAATTTAATGGCTATAATTACTTCCTCTATAGCACCTGTACTTTTTTCAGCATTGTCTCGAACACAAAATGATCCTATCAACTTTAAGAATATTTTTCTAACAATACAAAAGATAACGGCTTATTTTGTTTTCCCAATAGGAATAGGGTTATTTTTATTTAGAGATCTCGCAACTCTGATTCTATTTGGAGATAAGTGGATTGAGGCTAGTTTAGTTGTAGGTACTTGGGCATTGTCTTCATCAATGGTAATTGTATTTTCTCATCTAAATGGTGAAGTTCTGAGAGCAAAAGGTAGACCTGGCATCTCATTAATAGTGCAAGTTACTCATATAATGGTAGTAATTCCCACTTTAATACTAGCTTCACATCATGATTTTACTACAGTAGTTATTTTTCGTTCAATAATAAGGCTTGAATACATTTTAGGAAGTGTTGTTGCTACTGGTCTAATAAGCAACATCAGCATCTCTGATACATTGCGCAATATTGTAAAGCCAACCATTTTTACACTATCAATGAGTATTATAGTGGTAATATTAAAGAACTTAGTTTTTGGATTTTTTTACCAATTTGCTATAATTTTAGTAGCTGCATTAGCATATTTTATTATGATATTCATTTTTGCGAAAGAAGATTTAAAAATATTCAGTATGATAGCCAAAGGAAGTGGAAACGATGAGATTTAGCGTCATTATAAAGAGAGCATATCGCAGGTTAAGATATTTATACAGGAAATATGTAATTAAAAACGATGAAAAATATATTAGAAAAATATTTAAGAAAAAACTTAAAAGAGAATTGGATTTAGATAATCCAATTCTATTCAATGATAAAATTCAATGGCTTAAACTTAATAATAGAAATTCTAATATTACTGATTTGAGTGATAAAATCAAGGTTAGAGAGTATGTAACTAGAACTATTGGTGAAAAATATTTAAACAATATATACGGAACTCATGCGCACGAAAAACAGATTCAACTATCTAGTTTGCCTAACAAGTTTGTTATTAAGCTTAATCACGGTTCAGGTTTCAATATAATTGTTAAAGACAAATCAAATATTGACTTTAGAGAAATTTCTGCAAAGTTAAAAGAATGGAGGAAAACAAATTATTATTACTATGGCCGTGAATGGCAATATAAGAACATTCATCCACTAATCTTAATAGAAGAATATTTAGAGGATGAAGATGGCGAACTTAAAGACTATAAGTTTTTTTGTTTCGATGGCGAGCCTAGATTTATTCAAGTAGATTTCAGTAGATTTACCGGACATAAGAGAAATATTTACAATTTAGATTGGATACTTCAACCATTTACAATAGAACATCCTAATGAAAAAGATAGAGCAATAATTAAACCTGCAAAACTTGAAGAAATGATCGACTTGAGCCGAAAATTATCGAAGAATTTACCATTTGTAAGAGTTGATTTTTACTTTGTTAATAATAAAATTTATTTTGGCGAAATGACATTCACACATGGTAATGGAATCGAAGAATTTTCACCACCAAAATACGAAAAGACATTCGGAGATTTAATACCCTTACAAAAATTTAAAAAACTGTAATAGATTTAAAGTGCAAGATCAGTATTGATATAACAAACCAAGTACACAAAAGGAATCGAATAATGGAAATAACAATCATAAAAACTACAACGAATAAGAAACTATCCACACCTGTAGTTACTGGATTTGGGAAATATTTTACGGATCACATGTTTACTATGGATTACATTAAAACCGTCGCATGGACTAACCCTCAAATTATCACATTCGATTATTTAGCAATCAGCCCTTCTACGAGTGTTTTTCATTATGCTCAAAGCGTTTTTGAAGGTATGAAAGCTTATCTCAATGATAAGGGTGAAGTTGTTCTATTTAGACCTTACGAGAATGCTAAAAGGTTTAAGAAATCATGTCTTCGTATGGCAATGCCTTATATTGAAGAAGATGACTTTGTTCAAGCCATTTCTGAACTAGTCAAACTCGATAAAGATTGGATTCCGTCTGAAGAAGGCACATCATTATATATAAGACCATTTATGTTTGCTACTGATGAAGTATTAGGTGTGCATCCAAGTAACACCTATAAATTCATCATCATATTATCTCCAGTAGGTCATTACTACCCAAATGGATTAAAACCCATTTCGATTAGTATTAACCCCATCTATTCAAGATCATTCTTTGGTGGTACAGGTGATGTTAAATGTGCAGCTAACTACTCCATATCATTATTAGCTCAAAAAGAAGCGAAAGAAAAAGGCTTTGATCAAGTCTTATGGTTAGGTGGTAAAGAACATAATATCATCGCTGAAGTTGGTGCGATGAATATTATGTTTGTTATTAATAATGAGGTCATTACACCAAAACTAGATGGTACCATTTTAGCAGGTGTTACAAGAGATTCTTCGATTACTTTATTAAAAGAATGGGGATATATAGTATCTGAAAGAGATATGACAGTAGATGAGTTACTAGAACACATTAATAATAATGAAGTATCAGAAGCCTTTGGTACGGGTACGGCTGCAACCATCTCACCTGTAGGTTTAATTGAATACAAAGGTACCAATTATCATATCTCAGATGATATTGGACCAGTTGCGAAAAGATTGTACGAGACATTTAATGATATTAAAACAAAATCAGATGCACCACATAGAGAATGGGTACAAATCGTCAAATAACCGACGACGTGTTACCCTTTTTTCTTTATAGGTATATAATAACTCTAGGTGGTGATAACGATGAAACTGATGGATTATTTGAAAGATAGCGACAACTCAATTCAATCCATATTATCCAAAGTGTTTGATAAAAAGAACACTAAAGTCAAAAACAGTCAAATCATAGATTCATACTTATCTCATTTTAATCCAAAAACAAATAAATTTGGTGATGGTATCTATTCACCTAAATGGATATCTACCTTTTATACATTAAGAGACCTCACGCAATTCAATATTGATTATAAGAACCCTATCTATCAAAAAGGTATAGATACGTTAATTCATTACATGTGGAATAAAGATCAATTCATGGAAGATGATATCTGTGTGGTTGCGATGCTTGTCAGTCTATGTACTTACGCCAGAAGAGACACCACCATCATCGATTCCATGATGGATTATCTCATCCAAACCCATCAAAAAGAGGATGGTGGATGGAACTGCGCATGTACAAGACATGACACACACAAAAGTTCCATCAATACTACCCTATCCGTATTAGAAGCTTTCAGAGATTATGAAGTTTATGGCTATACCAATAAATTAAATGAGATTAAACCACTCATTAAACCAGGTATTGATTATCTTCTTAGAAAAAAACTATATTTGAGAGAAACCACTCAAACACCGATATTTAAATACATCACGGATATTCATTTTCCAGTCCATTGGCAATACGATATCTATCGTGCATTAGAATATCTAGCATCCATTCAATATCCATATGACCCAAGGATGGAACAAGCCTTAAACATCATTAAACAATCTTTTAAGAATGGATTATTACCAAGAGGAAAAACATCTTCTGGGAAAACCCATTTTAAACTAGACACATTGGATGTTATTAAGATCAATACCATTAGGGGTTTGTCAATAATCAAGATTTATTGTCCAACGATGTACAAAGAACGATTAAACTATGTAACAGACTAAATTCGATACTTAAGATGAAAACAACCCATAACAGCACTTGTTCTGGGTTGTTTCTATTTATGAATATGTCTCTTGAATCTAATAAATTGTAGAATGTATTGAACAAAATGGAATGAAAACATCACAATCACGATAGACATTAAAACAATGTAAAAAATCGTAACATTACGTTTTAATAATTGCCCTTCAAAGAACTCATATAAAGACGTAAAGCTGAGTGTTAAGGATAACATTGTAACCAAATACGATGTTATTTTTTGTCGTTTTTCTTTGTCATGTTTCCAAGTGAAAGTTAACATATCAATGATAGAGACGGTACTGTTTATATTGAGTGTTAAATTCATACTAATATCCCATTTTTCATAAATCAGGTTATAAAGTGCAAGTTCATCTTTGTTCACTAAGAAAGAAGAAGGTTTCACCACTTTATTCATAGTGCCAAGGTAAAAACCAATTAAGTATGAATCAATTTTGGTTAGATTATTTTTATTCACGTTATTGTTGAGGAACTCTTTAATGTAATAGATGGATTCATATATGAAACAACAATCGATAAAACCATATGTTTTATAATGATTGATGTCAATATTATCGGTCACATAGAGTCGATTCAAATCATTAGTAGCATCTTGAATTTCTTTCTTTGAAACATAAATGATCATATTCCAATCGGTATCAGACTTTCCGTATCGATTTAAAACTTGTGTCTTGAGTTCATTATATGTTTTTTCATACTTTGGACTGGAAGGATCACCCAAATAATCCCTTAAAGCTTTATCAGATGAGGTAAAGGATCCATAAGGTTGAATAGTAATGATAACACCCAAGGTATTTGATAGTACGATGATATCACCAATATCTTCTCTATCATATTTAATCAATTCCGGAACCAGTGTCAAATTGTCTCTCTTAATAATGCCTTTAACTGGTGTTGTTCCATATGAACCACTATGGAAAGCATTAACAATATAGGTATTTACCATAATCGATAAAAGTCACCTATGTGACCTTGTGAAATATGATCAAGAAAATCAACGATGTTCTTATACTTATTTTTGTCTAGCAAATATTCAATCATAAATGCCCCTAAATAGTAAGACTCCATATAACCGATGTATTGAGTATAATAAATCAAAGATTCTCCTTTGGCGGTTTCCTCATAGGTACCATCCAACATTTGCTTTGAGATGTTGGCATATTTTACCCTTAAAAAGTTAGCATAGTCGCTAATACTGGTTGCCATCTCAACAAAGGTTGCGTAGCCTTCGATTAAGAACATCGAGCCTGAATCAATGACATTATGATCGTTTTTCTTAATTCGATCAAAAAAGTAACCGTGACCTGGATATACTTCGTGAAGAATGGTATATAAAAAGTCATCATAGTTCATGGCGTCATCATTTTTATATAGGATTAATGTATTTTCATTATAATCATCATATAAGTCTTTATCCCACCATTCTCCAAATCCATGGTCCTCATTTACGATGATGTTAAAGTTACGATTACTCATCGGACCAAATTTTTCGATGAGTTTTTGGTTTGTCGATATTTCTTGAATTAACTGCCTGAAAGTTTCTTTAACATCGTGAGTGACCAAGGTTTCTTTGGTATGATTTGGTGGCGTTGTATTTGAGACAACGTGAATATAATCAGACAAAGGTGAAAGATACTGGCCAAATATAATGTCATATAATCGATACATGTGATTGATATTCTTGGATTTATTGACAGCGAAATCAAGTATAAATGTTAGTTCTTTTTCGTACATTTTCCAACCTGAAATTGATTTCAAGTAATAATCATATAGCGCTATTGGAACGGATATCACTTCATCGATGTGGTCCATTGCTTTTTGGATAATTGATGAGTGCGAAGATTCTGACTGTTCTGACAAAGCATCTATTAACAACTGGAATGTGTAAAAACCTTGATAATACTTTAATACTTCTGTCATGATGTTCTTTTCTAATGGATTATAGTGATGGATGAATTCAATAACCTCATTAAGTACGATGTCATTAAAATATATTTGATAACGCCACATCCATTTTTTATTAATAATCATTTGTTCATCCTCCTTAGAGTTACTGGCATAGTATAAATATAATAACACATTTGAGTAATCACTTCATAGTTACGAGAGTGGTTTTATTCGCAATCTGCACATATCGTAGCTTAATAGTACGAATGTTATAAATGGATGATTTGAAGTAGTTTAGAAAGAATTGAATAAAATGCTTCATAATAAATCTAATTTTGTAATAATTTGATTAAAAACCACGTAGTACAAATCAAATAAATTATGCTATAATTCAAATAATGAATTCGTTTTTAATAACGTTTAGTTCTCATACATTTCAGTTAATGTTGTTGACCGAAACACCTAACAGTTGATGTTTTGTAAGTCAATGAGGTGTGGTTCTAAATCAGTTAAATTTATAATGAAGGGGTTTGGAGATAAGACATGTTATTCAATATTGCACAAAAAGTTAAACTAGAGAACGGCGAATTTGCGATCATCAAAAAGTTTTTAGGTGAAGGTGGACAAGGCGAAGTGTATTTGGTTTCACAGGGTAGTAGAGATTATGCTTTAAAATGGTACAAAATGTTGCCAAGTGAAAGCTTTATTAACAACCTTAGAAACAACATTCATTTAGGTCAACCGAGTAATGATTTTTTATGGCCACTTAGATTAACAGAAAAGAGCAATCAAGGTGTTGGATATTTGATGGATTTAAGGCCATCGATTTTTAAAGACTTTATCGCATTTTTAAATGCCAAAGTGAAGTTCTCATCACACAGTGCATTAGTAACCTACTGTTTGAATCTAACCAATGCTTTTAAACAACTACATCAACGTGGGTATAGCTATCAAGATTTAAATGACGGCTCATTCTTTTTCAATCCCGACAATGGTGATGCACTAATATGTGATAATGACAATGTCGCGAAGTATGGAACGAACCTTGGTATCATGGGAAAGATGAAATACATGGCTCCTGAAGTTGTGGTAAAAAAGAACTTGCCAGATACACATACTGACCGATTCAGTTTGGCAGTTATCTTATTCATGACTTTGACCTATGGACATCCATTCCAAGGAGAACTGTTAAGAAATTATCCAATGATTGATGAAGCAGCAGAATATGAACTATATGGCGCTTCACCGATATTCGTTTTTGATCCTAACAACACCAGTAACAGGCCAATTCGTGGCTATCATAATGCTGTATTGAAACTATGGCCAGAATTGCCAAACTATGTCAAACAAGAATTCATTAAGACGTTTACTGAAGGTTTGTTGGATAGAGAAAACGGAAGAACAACCGAACTCAAATGGGTTAAGACATTTCAAAAATATAGAGATGAAATCGTCAAATGTCCAAAATGTAATTTTGAATATCCTGCTCAAACTTATCCAAAATCAACTTGTCCAAAATGCAAACTAAATCATGAAATATTGGGCAAATTAACAATTAATAACCACTTAATTTACTTAGATTCAAACAAAGAAATCTACCAAACACATATAGACAAAACATCCAGCGAATATGGAAAAGTTGTAGGTCGAGTAGTTGAAAACAAGAATAATCCAAACCTCAAAGGCTTTAAAAATCAATCTGATCGAGAATGGAAAATTACAGATATTAATGGTATGAGTAAAATAATACCGCCAGAAGGTGTTTTCAGACTCGATATCAAACAACTTACAATAGATTTTGGCGAAGGCATTACAGGAGAATTTCAAAGTATATAGGGAGGGTAACACATGAACGGGAACAGCAGTAATTACGATTTTGTAGAAGGTATTGCTAAACAAGTATTAAATTTATTTTTCATCATCGATTCATCTGGATCGATGAGCGGAGAGCGAATTGGGGCAGTTAATAATGCCATCCGTGATGTGATGGATATCATGCCTGAAATTCAAGAAGAAACAGCAGATGTTGAAATTAAGATATCTGCATTAAAGTTTTCAGATAAAGCCTCATGGATTTATCCTGAAGCCAAATCTGTGGAAGAATTTAAATGGAAAGACATCAATGCAGATGGTGTTACCAATTTAACTGATGCATATCAGGAACTTGAGAAACAACTAACCAAGGAATCCAACGGTGGTATGATGCCCGATTTTGGTGGTTATGCACCGATCATGATTTTAATGACTGATGGATTACCAACATCTCCAGATTGGCCAACTGCGCTAGAAAGTTTAAAAAAACGTGGATGGTTTAGAGTTGCTTTAAGATATGCGTTAGCTATTGATATCGATTCTGATGAAGCAAGAGACGTGCTTATTGCATTTACAGGTAATTCAGAAACCCTATTAAAAGTACATTCAGCAGAATCGCTAAGAAAAGTTATCAAGCTCATTGCAGTCACTGCATCTAAAGTTAAGAGTCAATCATCAACCACTTTAAATAACCAAGCTGGTGCTCAAAACCAAGCAGCAACGAAACAAATCAATGATTCTTTAGCAGACATTGATGACGTAGACGGTTGGAATTAACAATGAGCTTTGAAGTTCATCACTACAAATCAATTGGAAAAAAACACGCGCTTGAAGGAAGTGTTTGTCAAGACGCGGTTGACTCCTACCAAGATGAACATATCGCCATTACGGCAGTAGCGGATGGCCATGGCAGTAGCCAATATTTTAGAAGTCATCTAGGTAGTCAATTTGCAGTCGAGGGTACTATTGAATTATTAAAAACTTTTTATCAGGTACATCCAAATTATTTAGATGCTCAAAAGCATTTAGAAAATCTTAAGTTGCAAATCCTAGTAGAATGGAACAACCGAGTAGAAATGGATTACAAACAAAACCCCATTAAATGCGAGGAATTACACCATTTGAGTGAAAAACAACAACAAAGAATCAATGATAATTACTTTACCGCATATGGCACCACATTGTTAGCATCTTTATGGTGTAAACAATATTTATTGGTCTTTAGAATTGGCGATGGGATAATTGCCAAAATGGATCCATCACTTGAGGTGAAACAACTTTTAGTTGATCAAGAGGAACAAGGGGGCAGTTTAACGGATTCTATGTGTCAAGAAGATGCTTACACAAGAATGCAAGTTGAAATTGTCGACAATCCAAATACGACAGCGCTCGCAATATGCAGTGATGGAGTGATCAATGGATTTGGCAATTTATACAAGTTCAACACATACCTTTTTAAACCGTTATTGATTGAAAGATTTAGATATGACCAAGCCAGTATGGCTAATATATTAAACCAAGCAGTCACACAAATAGCGGGGGCATTCTCATCCAGCGATGACTCTAGTCTTGCCATAAGTTATGTGGTACCAACCACATCACCCAGCTTAGATTTTTATGATTGCGAAAAAATGAGAACTTTATTAGAATTGGACAATCTAGATCAAGTTGATATCGATAATCAGCTGAAATTATACAAGACCATCGATAATGATGCTTTGTTAACATTTACTGCTTTTATTCATAATCAAGAACTGCTGAATCCAACAGAACGACAACTACGTTTATATCAAACATTAGTAACCTCACATCAACCTTTAGAAGCCTTAGTAAAATTCACGGATCAAGTTATCAAAGAATAAAGGTGCTGTATGATATTACACGAAGCATTAAGAAAAATTAAAACTGACTATTTAAAGGATTCAAAAATTACCAATTTTGAGTTGGTTCATTCTTATCTTTTAGATTTGTGCTCATCGACTGAAGATGAAAAACGCTCGGTGAGAAAATTCAAACTATTTATGAATGATATCAATGTATTCTCTTATTTAGTCAATAGTGATAACGCCGATGATGCAATTTCAAAGGCGGTTTTTGCTTTTGAAAATCACGGTATAGATGCAGATAATTACAAATGGGTAATTGCGCAATGTGTATATGCATTTAAAGTGACGGTCAGTTTAGATTTAGGTAAATACAAAATACCATTACGAAAATCAAGTACAAACGGGTCAACGCAGCCTAAAACAACCAATAGTGTGAGTTCGATCGGTAAGACATCTACAGCAAGCAAAACATCGACTTCCGCTACACCCAAAACATTCACACAACCAACAGTATCAAAACCAAGCACATCACAACAATCTGCACCGCTGAAACCAGTAGTTAGTAAATCGGTATCACAGTCGTCAACAACATCAACGCCAGCATCACACACACCTGTTACGAACACACCAACAACACCTACATCAAGTTATTCAAATTCCTCGTATTCCTCTAGCTCGTATTCGACAAGAAATTACTATTCTTCAAGTCGTCTAGACTTATTCTTCACACGTCACTGGGCAATTTCACTACTCTTTTGGTTAGTTTTATTAGGCATTAGCCTCTATTTTTTCCCGGGGCATAGTAAACTTATTTCAATACTTTCATTGATAGTTGGTATCATCGGTATCGTGGACATGAGTTTTTCATTATACAAACATATCGATGATGATGATATGTTTATTCTTGTACTCATATTACCACTATTCATAGCAGTTAATGCAGTCGTATTATTCTTTTTACCACACTCATATTATTATATTCTTGGCGGTCTATATATTCTTATCCTTCTTTCAGGTGCATTATTAGTATTGTTTTATTGGATGAGTGATGAATTTGATAGTGCGTATATTAGTACATTTCTAATTATCATTTTAATTTATATGCCACTCACTTATTTTATTTTCAATATATGGTTAGAATGGCATGATCTTTTTGGACTTTCACTCGTATTTGGTACATTATTACTAGCTATTAACTTGTACTTTTTAAGAAAAAATTACTATAGTTCGAAAGGCTTTACAGACATTATCTACACATTAACATTACCAATAATCAGTTCATTGGCTTTCTTCTATTTAATTGATAACCATATCAATGGCTTGTTTGGAGAACTTATTTTCCTTTACATACTCTATTTCGTTGTCTATTCAGTATTCCATACACTGATAAGTTTTTTTAGTAAGGATGGTCCTGTTCGTCAAAATATTTTAACCATTTCAATGATTGTTTTCACCTCATATGCGGTGGGTTATTTATATCTACTTGAAGTATTCGAACCTAGACATGTCGCGATTGTCGGGCTATATGGGGGACTACACTTCATATTCCATGCAGCGATTCATAACGATGAAATGAATGATGGGACGGCGACATTCCATTTTCTCACATCTATTTTGCTGATAGTAGGCAGTATTGTATTATTTATTTTTCCAAACATTATCTAAAAGAAAACATGCGGGGTAGATTATGCTATTCAATGAAGCGCTTTTTCTCATCTTATCCAAATACTTGTCTAGTGAACAATTAATGAATTATAAGATTGTTCAAGCACATCTGATCGATTTATGTTCTGATTCACCTGAATCGCTAAAAATGGTCAGAAAGTTTTCAATTTATATGAACGATATCAATGTATTTAAATTCTTGCTAGATAAGTCTTCAAGTGATCCATTATCTAAAGCATTGTATGAATTTAATAGTTATGGTATCTCTGCCTCTGATGCTAGTTGGGTTATAAACCAATGTTTGATGGCTTACAATAAATCCTATAAGACATCCATACCACTGTTGGATATGAAACAGCAAATAGGATCAACCAATACAGATAAAATGAATAAACCAAATTCTAATAAAAGAATAACGAAACCAAATGAATTAAACGTGAAATCAACTACTAACAACACAAATGAATTATCACAATTAGTAAGATTACCACAAGTCATGTTGAGGTTTGATTTGCCTAATAGCTATCAAATTACAGAACATTATTCAAGTAGTTTTGGTGCGAATAGAGGAAGTCACAGAATATATATAGCTATCGGAGAAAAATCACCCTATAAAGAAAAATTCAAAATAACAAATTTGGAGCATTTCGCCTATTTTATTCTAGATTTTTTAAGCGCTAAGGGGATGCTTTTCAAAGCAAAAATAGGAGAATTCGAAGGATTTGAAGCAGATTGTGATACCAATACACCAGAAGAACAAAAGAGGTTTGCATTCTTTGAAACAAATAATCACTACATCGCGATATCTTTTACTACGTTAAAACCCATGAAGAAGTCACAAATTAATGAATTTGAAAGTATAATAAATACGATAAGGGCATATTAAATTCCTATAGGAGGAGAAAAAATGAGAAAAGTATTAACATTGGTATTAAGCGTCATTATGGTTTTATCATTGGTTGCTTGTGAGAAAAGTAAACCATCGAAAAATCAATTTGGTTATTTTTCTGTAAATGGGAAAACATTAATCTCCCTAGCCGAAAATGAATTGTCTTATGAAAGTGCAAAGGCCTTTGTCACTAGAATTAGTTCTGCTGACAATGAACAAAAATTATTATCAGCAAGTAGAGATACGACATTATCGACTGATGAAATTAATCGTATTCTTAGTACATTCGGGGGACTTGAAATCGATTATATGTATTATGATTTGAGCGGAGATGAAAAGAGTGGTAGTTTTAAATTAGAAGGATCTGACTTAGCTAACCATGTTACGAACGGAAGCATACCATTATTCTATGGGATACTTATTACTGATATTGTTATTAATCTAGAAGTATTAGAATATTATCAAGAACAAAACACACTATTTAAGACATTACCTAATTACAATGTTTTTCCATTTTCGAATATTTACACCTACCACCAAACATTTGATGGGAAGTCATTTGTTTTACAAGTTCACGATTTTACAGAACTACCAAATAGTATCGGATATGCATCTGGTTTCTCATCAACCTATCTTAAAGAAAATGAAGTTGTTTATGATGGTGAATCTCGTCTAATCACAACCTATCAAACTGCACAAGGAATAAAAATACAGTATCCTGATGGAACTGGATTTTATGGCGCACTTTTTAGAGCGGATTTTAACTGGATTCCTAAGACTAACAATAACTAATATAAGATGTCTATTAGTTGATAGTGTTTATAATGATTTATTAAGGATAACATAAACAAATAAAAACAATAATAGTGCACCACAATTAGAACGTTCAACGTGGTGGGCATTATTGTTTTTTTGTTACAGTTCAATAACCTGTCTTTTACAACCAGTATAGTCAATAATTTGGTAGAATAATTTATTAGGTTTTCTTTGGATATATCTGGTGAGGGTTCTATAAACCTCAAGCATCATATCTAGTGGATTCGAGGTGGAAGAAAACTTTTGGTTAATTTGAGCAGTGAATAGATCCTTATACTCTCCAATAGTAAAAAATGAATCAATTTTGTTGATGACGTAAAATGAATCCATGATATATATATCTTGTTCATGAATGAATAAATAAGACCCATATAATCGTTTTGGTGGTTTTTGAGTGTATTCCGAGAAGTTGGTTAAATGCTGACGAATCTGTGGTGTAAATATATCTTTTATCCATTTAGAAGAAAATGATTGTGGGTCGAATTGAATGTATTTTATAACTTCAGAATTTCTACCAGAATCAGTGGTTATTACATAGGTGTTATTCATTGATGGAATTTGCCAAAACGGATGATTTTCAACATTTTGCATGTCATCATCGTGATAACCGATTAACCCGATATTTTCACTGTCATAAAATAAATGGATTTGAGTATCTTTTTTAATTACTGTAATCATAATGGATTTACCTCATTAAAATGATAGGTATGATCTGATGTGTTGTAAACCACATATCGAGTTGAATAGTTACTATATGAGTGGGATACTTTTTTCATCAAATCATGAATAAAGTCATGAATATTGAGGTCATCAGTGAAGGTCATTAAATTACTAAACAAAACTTGTTCCTCTTGACCAAATGCAGCGTAATGATCTACTTCAACAACGAAAAGAGATCGCAAAAGCTGATAAATCTTGTTTTTATATACAATAATATGTCGAAACGCTTTTTGTGAATTTTCTTCTTTAATTAAACCCAAATCACAAGCGCGTTTGAACCAAGGGTTTACAATTTGATTCACAATGATACCTTTGTTGGATAAATCATTTTGAGGTAATTTGAACCACTGTGGGTTATCACTTAATATGTAGTCTACGGGATTGGGTTCGTACGATCCCACGACAAAATTATCGTTTTTAAAAACGACTCCGAAATCTTTTGGTGTCAAGTGCGCTTGTTTCAATTCAGGGTTTAAGTTACCAACCAAATAAACAATCCCACAATGTTTAATAGCAAAATTTATACTCATAGGTCCTCCATTGAATGGATGTATCTTATACGTTCTGTTTTAGTATCAAGAATCGCAATTGGAAACGGATTTTTGAAATTATCCTCACAGTCTGCTTTTATACTTAATACCAATCGTGTAATTGGGTCGTTATCTTTATGTGCTAGCAGTGTAGCAGTTAACAAAGAACTTCCAAACTGGTTATCATAACTGAGTATTTTAATAGTCTCATCTGTATCGACGAAATAGGCATCATCATTTTTAGCAATATATATGCCACAGTTCATGTTACCCTCTTCGTTTAATCGCCCCATCGATTTTAAAAGAAAGTTGTATTTTGGGATAATAGTTTCTACTAAATTAGAATAGGTGAGTGTTATATGAATGGGTTCATATCTAAGTATGTCTGCGTCTCTCAAACTAGGAAAAACGGCCATAATGGTATTTTTTGACCCTTTGACCTTCCAAAAAGGAATGTTTTCTTCAATCAAAAAGGCATCTATATCGTAACAATACAACGATATAGAACTTACGGATGTTGCAAAGTAGGTTGTTCCTTTTTCACGTAACATTATAAACATAGTTGAGAATTCCTTTTCTCTATTTTTAAAGTATCTGTATCCATGAGTGTGACTTGCCCACCGACGGAGTTAACATATTCATCTGTAAAGGCGATTGCATTTACAATAAATTGATTCACATCTTTAATGGGTTTATGGATTCTGTAAAATGCGAGTGCATAAGATTGACCACTGCCAATGGCCACAAATTCAGGTATCTCAACGACTGCACCTGAATCATATATCCTAAACAACTTATCTCGTTTTGCAATAATTATTGACATCGATAGAGTTTTAGCACCATTAGAAGTAGTCGTTAATTGATCATAGGATTTCAACTCTTTAAAAAGTTTTGGCAACACTTCTGTGACTAAATATTTCTTGCTCAACGGTTGGTTTTCTAAACCGTCAAACCACTCAGGATGAAAAGTTATTTGCTGAATTGAACTCACATAACCACTAAGCCCAACTACAATACCGTGTCCTAAAGAAATGATTTTATATTCTTCTTCAAAGCTACTAAAGATTTTTCCATCGCCAATAGTTGTTTGTGTATCAGCTCCGAAATACACTATTTCACCATGTTTAATTGCAATAACTAAACTCATTCTTTACCCCCGAAATAACTAATCAAATTTGTGCATAAAAATCAAATTGCACATAAACATCAAAGTCAGTTGGTAATTCTGCCACATTAGTAGCTCAACTGAGTATGATATAATAATTATACATTACTTCTTGAGGTATTAGTACAAACAAGTAATTAAAAGAAATATCTTAAAATGACGAACTTGTGAAGCAGTTAAGGATTTCAATTTTTTTATACGATACAGTTTCATCGTCATTAGGATGACTAATATCATTAAGAGCATTAAATAAATGAATAACAACACAATTAGAGTCGATATTGATTGAATTAAATCGTAAAAACAGGGGGTTTCTATACTAAATTAAAGACATCTATATGTTATAATTATTATGTCATTTAAACTGAGGTCCATCATGAAAGAAACAGAAAAGCAAATATTATTAGCAGCAACCAAACTATTTTCCGAAAATGGGTATGCAAATACGTCCACGAAGAAAATAGCGGATGCTGCTGGGGTCAATGAATTGACCATCTTTAGACAATTTAAAAGTAAGAGTAACCTTTTACAAGCCGTGATTCATCACCATGCCTTTGAAGGATATATTGTAGATAAGATTGCACATCTCATTACCAACGATGTGAAGAAGGACATTGAAATTTTTACACATACGTATTATCTATTTTTAAAGAACAATATTAAGATGTATTTAATTCAGGTTAGAGAAACGGATGACACGTCAAAACGCTTCACAAATACCATCGATTACACGGCTTTTATGAAGAAATACTTTCAACAAAAGAAAGAAGAAGGCACATTTGTTGGTGATCCCAATTTGATCTCTACATCGATTGTTTCAATGGTTATGGGCATATTTACGCTCAAAGTATACGCACCTGAAATCTATCACGATACAGATTATCATGATTTAATGAATATCTTCATAGAAAATTTGATTAAGCTTTACACGAAATAAATAAGTTGCGAAAGTGACTTATTTTTTTATCACATTTTTTTCATGAAAACGCTTGTATTTTTAAAATGGCGTACGTATAATGTAAGTAAGTGCTTACATGTATTATGAAGAAAGGAAGGTATGTAATGAAGCAAAAATTAATCTCAACAAAGGATTTTGTTGCGAAAATCCACGATGGCGCAAGCATCATGGTTGGTGGGTTCATGAACATCGGAACACCTGTTGGAATCATTGAAGAAATCCTCAAATCCGATTTAAAAGACCTCACCATCATTTGTAATGATGCAGGCTTACCGGGGGTTGGTGTAGGTAAACTCATCGATGCAGGTAAAGTCAAAAAATTGATTGCATCACACATCGGGTTGAATCCAACCGCAGGTAAGAAGATGCAAGCCGGTGAAATGGAGGTCGAACTCGTTCCTCAAGGCACCCTGGCAGAACGCATTCGTGCTGCAGGTGCAGGCTTAGGTGGTTTCTTAACCCCAACCGGTAGAGGTACCATTGTTGCTGAAGGGAAACAAATCATTCAGTACGAAGGTCAAGATTATTTATTAGAAAGACCACTCAAGGCTGATGTCGCTATTTTATTAGGACATCAAGTGGATCAAAAAGGGAACACCATTTACAACAAAACGATTCGTAATTTCAACCCAATCATGGCTACCGCCGCCACTTTGGTCGGTGTCGAAGCCAGAACAGTCGTTGAAATAGGCGCATTGAATCCAGATTCGATTCATACCCCACACATTTTTGTGGATTATATTATGGGAGGTAATGACAAATGATGAATCCAAAAGAACTCATCGCACGTCGTGTCGCTAAAGAACTTAACGATGGCGACGTCGTCAATCTAGGTATTGGATTACCGACCATGGTAGCGAATTACGTACCCAAAGATAAAGACATTACATTCCAATCTGAAAATGGAATGTTAGGCTTAGGTCCTGCGCCTGTACAAGGCCAAGAAGACTTTGATTTGACCAATGCAGGTGGTTCACCTGTCACGATGACCAATGGGGGGGTCTTCTTTGACAGTGCAACATCGTTTGGGATCATTCGAGGTGGACATGTGGACGCCACAGTCTTAGGCTCACTTCAAGTAGATGAAGAAGGCAGCATCGCAAACTGGATCATTCCTGGCAAAATGGTGCCAGGCATGGGCGGCGCGATGGATCTACTGGTAGGGGCTAAAAAAGTCATTGTTGCGATGCAACACACATCCGGGGATGCACTCAAAATATTGAAGAAATGCACACTCCCACTCACGGCATTTAAAGAAGTAAACCTGATTGTCACTGAATACGGTGTAATGGAAGTCACCCCACAAGGCCTTTTATTAAAAGAAATAGCCGAAGGTGTTACCGTAGAAGACATTCAAAAAATCACTGAGCCGACTTTGATCATCAGTGAAGATTTAAAAATTATGGAGATATAGGAGAAAAAAATGAAAAAGTTATTCATGAAAGTAGTAAATGGCTTCAAACTAGCTTTTGAAAAAACGACTTCGGGTTCCGTTAAACTCGTTGAAAAGTTTTTACCAGATCCATTCATTTTCGCTATCGCATTAACATTCGTTGTTGTTATCATCAGTTTCTTCGTTACTAAGACTCAACCTCTAGGCTTGGTTCAAGCATGGTATGGTGGATTCTGGAGCTTATTAGCATTCGCTATGCAAATGGCTTTAATCTTAGTTACAGGAACCATACTTGCTACAGCGCCATTATTTAAAAAAGGCTTAGGCTGGTTAGCAAGCATTCCTAAAAACAGATTTACAGCCATTATTATGGTATCCGTTGTTTCATTACTCGCATCCTTCATTAACTGGGGATTCGGTTTAGTCATTGGTGCGATTTTCGCTAAAGAAGTGGCTAAGAGAGTTAAAAACATTGACTACCCTCTATTGGTTGCTACCGCATATGCCGGTTTCGTTATTTGGCATGCCGGTATGTCCGGGTCAATCCCACTAGCACTTGCAACCGCTGGTGCAGCCCTTGGCACAGCTACCGGTGGTGCTGTTGTTGACCCTATCGCAACCTCACAAACCATTTTCTCAATGTTCAACTTAGTCATCGTTGGCGTCATCGTCGTTACATTACCGTTCTTGCTTGCAGCGATGCATCCAAAAGGCGATAAGATTAAGACTGTTGATCCAAGATTGTTAGAAGATGAACCAGAACCTGCTAAAAAACCTAGAAGTGAAATGACACCAGCTGAAAAACTAGAAAACAGCTATGTCGTTAACTACTTGTTAGCAGCGATGGGTTTCGCAGTCATCATTAAGTTCTTTATGGACTATGGTTTCAATCTAAACTTAAATATCGTAATCTTTATTTTCTTATTTGCAGCAATCGCGTTACATGGTACACCAATCGCCGTCGTTAGAGCCGTCAACAGTGCAGCTAAATCGACCGGTGGTATCATCTTACAATTCCCATTCTATGCAGGTATTATGGGGCTAATGACCACTCAAGGGCCTACAGGTGTTTCACTTGCTGGCGCTATCTCTGATTTCTTCGTCAATGTGTCTAATGAAACCACATTCCCATTATTCTCATTCCTATCCGCAGGTATCGTTAACGTATTCGTACCTTCTGGTGGCGGTCAATGGGCAGTTCAAGGTCCAATCATGATGCCAGCCGGCGCAGCTTTAGGCGTAGACGCAGCTAAAACAGCGATGTCTATCGCGTGGGGTGACGCTTGGACCAACATGATTCAACCGTTCTGGGCATTACCAGTCTTAGGTATTGCTAAACTTGGTGCGAAAAACATCATGGGTTATTGCTTAATCGTCTTGTTATATACAGGTTTAATCATCGGTTTAGGCTTACTCTTATTATAGGGTAACGTCTATGTCGAAAGTATATATTGTCGCGGCTAAAAGAACCGCTATTGGTACATTTTTAGGATCTCTATCCAATGTATCACCAGCATACTTAGGCGCGGCTGTTGTCAAACAAATCGTCGAAGATGTACAGGTAAACCCTGTACACATCGATGAAGTTATTTCTGGTAACATTTTACCTGCGGGTCAAGGACAAGGTGTGGGTAGACAAGTTGTTATTAGGGCTGGTTTTCCTGATTCTGTCGTAGGCTATGGCGTATCCATGGTCTGTGGTTCTGGGATGAAAGCCATCATGGATGGTTATCTAAAGATTTCTGCAGGCTGGGCGAATCTCGTGATTGCTGGTGGTACAGAATCGATGAGCCAAGCGCCGTATCTGATTCCTTATAAAACCAGAATAGGCGCGAAGATGTCCAACTTTGAAGTGGTTGACCACATGATTTATGACGCACTCATCGATGCCTATGATGGCATTCATATGGGCATTACCGCTGAGAACATTGTGGATAAACATCAACTATCCAGAGAAGAACAAGACGCTTTCGCGTTCGCTTCTCAACAAAAAGCCATTCAAGCAGTGGATTCCGGCCGTTTTAACGATGAAGTCGTTCCACTTGAAGTCAAAATGGGTAAAGAGACTGTTTTATTTGATAAAGATGAATATCCAAATCGTAAGACTTCTCTTGAAAAGTTAGCGTCCTTAAAACCAGCATTTAAAAAAGATGGCAGTGTCACTGCCGGAAACGCCTCTGGTATCAATGATGGTGCAGCGTATGTCATGCTTGCATCCGAAGCGGCGGTAAAACAATACAACCTCACCCCACTCGTTGAAGTTGTGGGTGTTGACCAAGCAGCGATTGATCCCAAAGTCATGGGCTTAGGTCCAGTACACGCGATTAAAAATGTTTTAAAAAGAACAAATACCGATATTAAATCATTGGATTTATTGGAACTCAATGAAGCCTTCGCTGCACAAAGTCTAGGCGTCATTAAAGAATTATCCGAAGATTTACATGTCGATAAACAATGGTTTTTAGAAAGAACAAACGTCAATGGTGGTGCCATCGCTTTAGGACACCCTGTTGGTGCGAGTGGTGCGAGAATCGTGGTTACTTTGATTCATGAAATGAAGAAAAGACAAAGCCAACAAGGTTTAGCATCTCTATGCATCGGCGGCGGGATGGGTACAGCTATTATCTTAAAAAACGTATAATCTATATTTGAATTTTTACCCCCAGATTTAAGCAGAAAAGGATGGAATCCCTTAACTCACTTCCATCCTTTTTTCTTTTATTACATAGACCAAAAGTACAGGGATAAACAAGCATTTTTATATTATGATATAACGGACTCAAGAAGAATATATAACGAGGTATTTAAATGAATCGATTATTTAGAGATATGTGCAAAAATGATGGTCTAAGACAACGGTTTATGATTTCAATATCGGCGATTCAAGTCGTCTTTTCAATCATTGTCATGATCATCCTCAACATTCAACCCATCCTATGGGTGAATGTATTTGGATTAGTATCTTTATTGATGAGTTTTTATGTCATTAAACAAAAACGAGCCTACATTTTATATGCAGCATTTACCTTATATGCATCAGGGTCTATTCTTTTTACGACTCGATTCTTAGAAAAAGGGTACGGCTTTGTCTATTACCTCATCGTCATCATTCCATTTGGATTCGTCATTCTTTATGATATTGTCTCATTCAAGAAGATGGTTATGAGTACGATGGCTGGATCACTCATCGCACTCATCACCTATGTCCTTTATCATCTATTGATTAATGAGTATCAACCCGTATCTGGGGGTAGTCCACTATTTCAAGAAGCGGTGTTATACATCAATATCTTTATGATCATGGTATTATTGTTCGTATTCAGCCTAATGTTTTCCTTTAGATTAGAATGTTCAAAAGAACGTGAAAAACTCATGCGGGACCAGTTATCTTATGAAGCGAGTCACGATAAACTCACCAGGTTATACAATCGAAAATTTATTGACACACTGATTGAACCTATTCAAAGAGCCGTTGGTGAGGTTTACATCATTCTAGCGGATCTAAACGACTTCAAAAAGATCAACGATACCTATGGTCATAGCGTGGGTGATCAAGTATTGTTCGATGTCACTAACAGAATACAAAAACACTTACCAAAAGAAGCTTATGCTTTAAGATGGGGTGGTGAAGAATTCATCGTTGTATGCTTAAATCAAAACCAAGAAACCATTCAAACCTACATCCATGAAGTCAAACAATCGATTGAACAAATTCGATATACGGAATACCCAAATCTATCTATTTCAATCGCTATGGGTTTATCCAACTATAATCCAACTCAAACCATTGACCAAACCATTCAAAAAGCAGATCATGCGATGTATCAAGACAAAAAAGAATATAAAGGATTGAATAGATGATACACCTAAGCTGATATGATTCCCTAAAAGTAGACACTACAAATAATTAAAGTTGTAGAAGTTTACAGAGAAGGAAGCATATCAGACCAGGTGTTTTTTTATTCATTATGCGTTACAAAATTCGGTGTGTTAATCCATTGTTTTATTATATATATTTACAAAAAATAGAGTTAAAAATTAAAATATAAATGCGAAAAAAGATGTTATGAAAACAATCACTAACACCCAACTTTTATAACAGCCACAAAGAAATCAGTCTAGCCAATGATACACCTCTAATAAAATAGTTAAAAACATCTAATTGGCAGGGATTGACATAGTTATTGACTGTGATAAAAACCAGACACACCTATAATCATAGATTTATCTATGACAATTCAACTTTGTAAGCGCTTAAATTTCTTCTTTACAACCGGTTACACATCGGTTATAATAGAAATGAGAAAATCGATTTTCTAATCTTTTATTGAGGTCGTCTTGTGGAAAAAGTAACCGTATATACTATTGCAAAAAACTTAGGGGTGGCACCCAGCACTGTATCTAAAATATTGAGACATACAGGTAATTTTTCCGATGACTTAAGATTAAAGGTATTGGCTTATATCAAAGACATTGGGTATGTGCCCAACGCGTCTGCACGCGTCTTAAAATCGCGCAAAAGCTGGACCATCGGTGTGATATATACCGAAGAATCCAAAATTGGACTAGAACACCCATTGTTTTCAAACATTTTACAAACCTTTAAAGACAGTGTCGAAAGAGAAGGCTATGATATCAGTTTTATCGTTAGACAAATTGGGGATAACCATATGTCCTATTTAAACTGGTGTAAAAATAAAAAAGTCGATGGCGTATTGATTGTCGTGGGTTCCCCATATAACCCTGAAGTCATTGAACTGGTTAATAGCGATATCCCATGCGTTTCCACCGATATTGTTAAAGAACATCTACACACCATCATCAGTGATAATCGACAAGGCATTGAGTTGTCGATTAATCACGCCTTAGAATTGGGCAAAAAACGCATTGGTATGATTACGGGTCCGTTAACAGCAACCCACTTATTATATCGATTCAATGTATACAAAGAAGTACTCAAAGAAAAAAACATCCCGTTTGATGAAAAAATAGTTATTTCATCCAAAGGCTTCGGTTTCAATAGTGGCTATGAAGCCGCCACCATCCTGCTCGATCGAAACGAAGAAAAACCCGATTTATTATTGGTTGGGTCAGACATCCTCGCCTTCGGTGCGATTCAGGCGATAGTTGCGAAAGGGTTACGTGTGCCTGAAGATATTGCAGTCATCGGGTATGATGACATAATTTTTGCGAGCATGGCCAGACCAAGTTTAACAACCATTAGACAAAATACAAAAGAAATCGGAAAAGTCGCCGCTGAAGTGTTACTCGACATGATTGAAAACAACAAACCCAACCACACCGCCATCACACGGATCCCGGTTGAGCTAATCAAAAGACAGACAACATAACGATACTTACCTCCGTTTAGGTACGACCTAAATGCCCGTAAGTATTATTATGCATTTATAAGAAAATCGATTTTCTAATCGAGAAACGAGGCATAAATTCATGGAAAAAAACTTTAGTAGACGATTAACCCTCAACACCAATTTTGATGTGATTGTGGTTGGTGGCGGTCCTGCCGGTATTACTGCAGCACTCGCATCAAGCCGTGAAGGTGCTAAAACTTTATTGGTAGAAGCGACCTCAGCCCTCGGTGGGATGAGCACCACTGGTTTAGTCACCTCATGGTGTCCATTCTCGGACCGAGAAAAAATGATTTATCGTGGGTTGGCAGAAAAAATCTTCCACCTATCGAATCAAGGGTTACCACACCTTAAAAAAGATGTGTTGGATTGGGTTGCCATCAATCCAGAACATCTCAAGGTTGTTTATGATGATTTGATGATTCAATATGGGGTCTCCGTATTATTCAACACACAGTTGGCAGCTGTGGATACCCATGAAGATGTTGTTGAGTCAATCATTCTAAGCAATAAAGCGGGACTAACCGCCTATCAAGCAAAAACATACATTGATACCACGGGGGATGCTGACTTAGTCGCGTTCGCTGGGGGTGCGTTTATGAAAGGTGACGATTGGGACGGTGAATTACAATCGGCTACCCATTGTTTCATCTTAAGCAATGTCGATACATACGGCTTTGAAAATGGACCTTGGTTAAATAAAGCCAATAAGAATAGCCCCGCTTATAAAATCAAAGACGATGAAGCCTTTGATTTAATTGAAGATGCACACATCTGTGCGAAATTGTTGGGTCCGGATACTGTGGGATTTAATGCCGGACACATCAAAGGTGTCGATAATACCCTACCTGAAAGCAATTCAAAAGCGTATATGACAGGTCGAAAAATCGCAGCCCAATTACGCGATGGCTTAAAGAAGTACTACCCATCCGCGTTCTCAAATGCTTTCCTAGCTTCAACAGCCACACTGATGGGCATTCGAGAATCTCGTCGTATTGTTGGAGACTACGTACTGACGGTTGAAGATTACGCCGAAAGAAAAAGTTTTGAAGATGAGATTTGTCGAAACAGTTATTTCTTAGACATCCATCACCCCAAAGAAGATGAAGACCCAGAAAGAAAAGCCTATTACGATCGTATGAGACTCGTCAAACACTATGGTAAAGGCGAATCTCATGGGATTCCATACCGCTGTTTAATCCCTAAAGATTTTAAAAACGTATTGGTCGCTGGTCGTTCCATTTCAGTCGAACGCATAGTTCAAGGCTCAGTACGTGTCATGCCGGTGGCTTTAGTCATGGGCGAAGCGGCAGGGGTAGCTGCGGGACTAGCCATCCACCACAACGGTGAAGTTCGTAACGTCGATGTCCAAAAGATTAGACAACGACTCATCGAAGAAGGAGCGTATTTGATATGATTAATAAAATAACCCTGTGGATTATGCTCATCACTTTTACAACAGTCCTGTGGGGATGCCAAAACAATCCAACCAAACCCATCCCAGAACCGACACCGCTCGAAGATTCTCCAGAACCATCCTTAGACACCAGAATGGCATCTGTCTATGAAGATGAACGTATCATCATTGATAATACCAATCAAGAATTGATGTTTAAACAAGCCAGTACTTATAAATACAACGCTGGCAGTACAGCGATTGGTGCGAATTTCATTTCATCTGAAAAAGGGACGGCATTTGAAGCCACCTTCACACCGAATATTGAAACAGCTGGGTATTATAAAATCTACATCAACTTCCCTGAATTTGAACAAGCCTATGATCAAGTCCCACTGGTGGTGACTTATGAGGGTGGTGCGAATGTCGATGATACCAAGGCTGTCAATCAAACCATCAATGCAGGCTATTGGGTCATGGTGGGTACATATTACCTAACTACGGGTAAAAATAACAAAGTCCAAATACTACCGGTAGAAAATCAATACGTTTTGGTGGATGCGATGATGTTCGAACTGTCCAGTGAGAATGACGTCCTACAAACCGAAACCAAACCAGTGTTGATTGAACCTTATGAACCCTCATCGGTTACCAACATTTTGAAAACCCATGATCAAAAACTGAGACTATCGGTCAATGGCGAAGAATTCTTCGTCAAAGGTGTCAATGGCATCGATGAACTAGAACTCATCGCTGAAGCCGGTGGAAACTCAGTTAGAACCTATTCCACCGATGCTTTACAGGATGGTGCATTGCTCGATCGTGCCCATGAACTAGGCATCAAAGTCGTCATTGGATTATGGATGAATCATGAATCGGGTAGTTTCACCTACGCGAACAACCCAGATAAAGTGGAACAACAATATCAAAAATTGATTTTAGAAGTAGAAAAATACAAAAAACACCCAGCAGTCTTAGGATGGGCAGTTGGGAATGAAGTCGACATTTCGACTTCACTCAACATGAGAGCCATCTATGACGCGATGAATCAAATAGCGAAATACATCCATGAATCGGATCCTTATCACCCAACGATGGCAGTTTTAGCCGGGTCATCCCCGCTTAAAATTGGTTCGATTAGACGATTCGCACCACATATCGATATGATTGGGATTAATACCTATAGTGCCATCGGCAATGTCGCCAACAATATTTTAGGTTGGAAAGGCCCTTACCTCATTACCGAATATGCGTTGAATCAACCGATGGAAACCAAACTAAAAACATCTTGGGGCGCCATCATTGAACCCAAATCCATCGATAAAGCAGACCTGTATTATGAACGTTATCAACAATACATTTATGGTAAACGCGATGAAGGTGTCGTCGGATCCTATGTATTTAAAGATACCGGCAGTTTTAGAGTCACACACACCTGGTACGGCATCATTCTAAATGGTAAACGCACCGCTGCATTTGAAGGGGTTAAAGCCGGTTTCTTTGAAACAGAGCGTATCCCTACCCTACAAATTGATGAAGTGAAGATCAACAATCAAACCAGTCTTCAAAACGTCATCTTAGAAAGCGGTACAGCTAATATTCAAGTCACTACCTTAAATGAATCTGGCAACATCAAGTATACTTACGAAGTCAGAAAGGATGTAGGGCTCAGTGTCAATACAGACCCTAGCCCACAACCAAGTTTCACCTTCGTAGAAGATAATGCAAAAAACAATGTGACCATGACCATTCCGGAATTTCCAGGGAATTATCGATTGTTTGTGTACGTTGAAAACGACACACACATCTCATCATATTCCTTCCCATTCCAAGTATCTGGGGACCCATTCATTTTAGAAGAACAACCCGGGGTTCAAATCGTATCCATCAAGAGTGAGATTGGCTATGTCGAAACCGGTACCTTCTCAAGCAGTACTAACCGTTTTTATGATGGATTCCTTACCCGATTCACCAGGGTCTTAGGCAATTACGCCACCTTTACACCGGACCTCGAACCAGGCAAGTATGAAGTATTTTATTACAACCTATCGGAAGGCTTAGGTCAGACCGATGATAACCAAATTGAAATCAATATCTATTACGCCAACGGGGCTAAAGAAACCATTATCTTGGGTGTGACCACCACATCTGAAGGTTGGGTTAGCCTAGGCGAATACAGCTTCAATGCCGATGGTTTAGAATACGTGACCGTTGTGAAAATGATCGATGGAACCAAAGTAGTGAGAACAACCGCGATCGCATTTTTACCCAAAAATTAAAGGAGATAGCCATGTATACATTAAAAACAAAACAAATCCCATTGAATCAAGCGTATGACGTCATTGTGGTCGGTGGTGGTCCAGCGGGATGTACCGCAGCCGCATCAGCCGCGAGAGAAGGGGCTAAAACACTATTGATTGAAGCCACTTCCAGTCTAGGTGGTATGGGCACCTCTGCTCTAGTACCTGCTTGGACCCCGTTTTCGGATAAAGAACAAATCGTTTATAAAGGCTTAGCAGAAAAAGTCTTTGAAGAAACCAAACGAGGCATGAAACACATCAAACCAGACGCCGTTGACTGGGTAGCGATTGACCAAGAACGCTTAAAACGCGTGTATGACGATTTGGTCATCAACAGTGGCGCTGACATCATCTTCAATACATTTGTATCCGATGTTGAAGTTGAAAACGGGAATTTAACCACGTTGATTGCTTCCAATAAATCGGGACTCACCGCGTATCAAGCCAAAGTATTTGTCGATACGACAGGCGATGCCGATTTAGCCACATTCGCAGGGGCACCGTTTGAAAAAGGTGACGGTACAGATGACACACACCTTCAACCAGCCACCCTTTGTTTCATTTTCAGCAATGTCGATATGTTGGGGTATCAAAGCGTTGGTAGATTGCACGCCGATAACCCTAAATCCATTGTCCACAAAATTTTAGCAGAGAAAAAGTACCCACTGATTCCTGACGGTCACGTGATTGGCACCATTGTGGGTCCTGGTACCGTGGGATTCAATGCAGGCCATATTTCTAAAATGGACAACACCAAACCAGAAACCATCACTAAAGGCTTATTGTTAGGCCGTAAGATGGCTGAAGAATTCAGATTAGCACTTAGAGAATATGCGCCTGAAGCCTATGGCAATGCACATTTGGTGATGACAGGGCCTCTATTAGGCATCCGTGAAACCAGACGTATCGTTGGAGATTACAAACTAACGGTCGATGACTATTTTGAACGTAAAACGTTTGAAGATGAAGTGTGTCGAAATGCGTACTTCATCGATGTTCATGATTCGATCCACGCAGCAGAAGCCAAAGGCAAACTACAACGCTATGGTAAAGGCGAATCTCACGGGATTCCATACCGTTCGTTGATTCCGAAAACGTTGAATAACGTCTTGGTAGCCGGTAGAAGCATTTCTTGTGAAAGAATGGTTCAAGGATCGGTACGTGTCATGCCTGTCTGTTTAGCGATGGGCGAAGCGGCTGGTATGGCTGCGGCTCATGCCACCAAAACTGGCAACGATGTTCGTAAAATCGATGTACAACACTTAAGAAAAAGACTACTTGAAGAAGGCGTCTATATCAAATAAACATACAAAGGAGGGGTTGAGTTGAAAACCATCAAAAAAATTACCATCGTTTCCATCTTATTGGTAGGATTTTTCATCGCGCGTGCACTGCTTGTCAAAGATGAAGTACAACCATTAGAACAATACGACGGGTTTACAACCAATCAATGGACTGAGAACAAATACAGTACCTATCGTCAAACATACGACCTTAGCAGTCCATCCCCTACCATTGAAATTACCCCCGCTGAATTTGATTTAACTGGCGCGAATCTCTTAAACAGCGCCAATGCCAGAGGGTATGGTTCACCTGTGATTGAATTGAACCGCATGAATACCATCCGTATTGAAATCACCGTAAACTCAGCCGCACTCTATCAAATCTATGTCGATTATATGTATATCGGTACAGAGTTATTCAGCCCTAAATTTGGACTGACAATCGATGGAGAATACCCATTTTATGAAGCACGTCAATTGACATTGCCGATTGTTTGGCAACCCGATGTGGAGATGAGTCATAACGGTTTCCAAGCCGAATATCTATTCCAAAAAGACCGATACAATAATGACGTTCAACCGCGTTCTGAAAACGCTGAAATATGGCTTCATGATGGGTTTTACGACGCGTCATTTTACACTGCATCACCACTCGAATTCTATTTAAGCTCAGGGACTCACATTATTGTGATTGAGTCAAGAAATGATGGCGTTCTATTGGGTAATATGACCCTATTAAACAAATCAACCTTAAGTACCTATGATGAGTATATTGAAGCCTATTCAAACGTAGAAAAATACCAGGCACTGATTCAATTAGAAGCTGAATTTTTAAAGGAAAAGTCTGATCCCTCCATCAAACTGTTCGCGGACAAAAAGAAAGCTTCTACACCAACCGCTTTAAAGACATCCCACTTGAACGCCATCGATGCGTACACGTGGGATGAAGCGGGCAGAAGTGTCTCCTGGGACGTCACTGTACCAAAAGCAGGGTTGTATCAAATCAGTTTTAAATACATTCAATACCGTTTGGTCAATATATCCAGTTTTAGAACCATCAAGATCAATGGAGAAATCCCTTTTGAAGAGATGACTGCGTTTGGATTCCCTTATGCACAAGATTGGAAAAATGTGACGTTAGGCAATGAACAACCCTATTGGTTTTACTTCAATGAAGGCGTCAATAACTTATCATTGACAGCCACCATTGAACCCTATAAACCCATCTTAGAAACGATTGAGACGGTCATGAAAGAAATCACTCAACTGTCGATTGAAATACAACAGCTCACCGGTGGGAACACCGATGCCTATCGCGATTGGGATTTGGTTTCATTCATTCCTGATATATCATCAGATTTAAACCTTTGGGCCGATGAATTGGAATCTGCCTATCGTTATGGCCATTCAATCAATCATCGAAGCAAAGCATCTGCAGAATTACTCAACTTAAAGTTGGCTTATCGTCAACTCAGAACATTGGCACAAAAGCCGAATCAAATTCCCAATCAAATGACTTTGTTGTCTGAAGGGTCGAAATCGGTCGCACAGTACTTAGGCGACATCTTACTGAGATTATCTGAACAACCTTTGGGGTTGGAAAAGATATACCTATCTGGAGATCAACGTCTCCCAAGACCTAGAGCCAATTTTTTCGAGAATACCATCCACGCAACACAACTGTTCTTTTTATCGTTTAATCAAGATTATGTCGTGTCATCTGACCCAGAAAAAACCATTGATGTGTGGGTCAATCGCCCACGTGCCAACATCGACTTGATGCAAAAAATGATCGACGAACTCTATACCAGAGAATCTGGCATACACGTGAATTTATCCTTGATGCCAAACCCAACCAAACTCATACTATCCAACGCAGCGAACATCGAACCCGATGTCGCGATGGGGGTATCGAGTGAAACGCCTTATAATTTCGCCATTCGTAACGCTGCCCAAGATCTGCGCATCTTTGAAGGGTATGAAGCATTGGTCAGTCATTTTGCGAAAGGGTCGATGATACCTTATGTCTATGAAGATGGGGTGTATGGTTTACCAGAAACCCAAGATTTCTACGTCACGTATTATCGAACCGATATATTCTCCATCATCGAAAGTGATATTCCAGATACGTGGCAAGAAGTGACGGCGTTGATGCCACAGCTTAGACGCATGGGCATGAACTATTATGTCCCACTATCTTCTTCTAATGCCTATAAATCGATGCAGATTACCGCGCCATTCTATTATCAGAATCAAGCGAATCTGTACCAAGCAAATGGCATTTACACCGACATCGATAGCACAGCTGGTATAGAAGCGATGCGCTTAATGACTGAACTGTTTACGATTCATGATTTACCAATCGCCACAGCCAATTTTTATAATAACTTTAGATATGGTTTATTGCCGATTGGCATATCGAATTCATCCACATACTTACAACTCATGATTGCGGCCCCTGAAATCAAAGGTAACTGGAACATCGCGCTGTATCCAGGCGTGGTAGACCCTGTGACCAATGAGGTTTTACGCTATTCTAGCGCACCCACCTCAGCGACCATGATCTTCAAGAGTTCTGATAAAAAAGAGATGGCATTTGACTTTTTAAGTTGGTGGCACTCGACTGAAATTCAAACCCAATTCTCCAACGACATTCAAAAAATGTTTGGTAAAGAATACATGTGGTTTTCATCCAATCTAGACGCACTGGCATCCTTGCCGATTGACATCAATCATAAATCAGTGATTCTTGAACAACTCAATTGGGCCGTATCGGCACCCAATGTGCCGGGGGGTTACTATCTCGAAAGAGAGATTAGTAATGCTTGGAACAAGATTGTCATTAGTGATCAAAACTTACGCAGTACCGTCGATGAAGCGATTAAAAATGCCAATCGTGAACTTGAAAGGAAGATGGCCGAATTCGGTTATGTTCAAAATGGGGTTATCGTTAAAACGTATCCAATCCCAACCCTATCCACCATTGACGCATGGTTAAAGGAACGTGATTCCGATGGATAAACCAAGATACAGTCTAGGCTATAAAATAGCGCATTCGGATAAACTTTCAGCGTTGGTCTTTGTCGGTCCGTATTATGTCTTATTTTCCATATTCATTATCATCGCCGTATTGGCTGCCGTTTTATTATCGTTCACATATTTTAATACGATTGAATTCCCAACCATGTCTGGGTTAAAAAATTATGTCGACATCGTGACTACCGACAATACCTTCATGCAGGTTATCTTGCCAAACACCATTAAGTTTGCACTCATTGTCGGCCCTGGTGGTTATCTATTATCCTTTATTCTCGCTTGGAGCTTAGCCCAACTACCACACAAATTAAGAACTGTCTTGGCCATCATATTTTATTCACCTTCGATGACCATGGGGGTAGCGATGGTCGTGGTCTGGAGTGCCGTATTTTCAGGGGATCAAGCCGGGTATTTGAACCACTTTATGCTTCAAATGAATTTAATCGCAGAACCTGTCCAGTGGTTACAATCACCTCAGCACTTGATGAACATCATGATCATCGTGTCGCTTTGGGGATCCATGGGGGTTGGTTTCCTAGCCATGTTATCCGGGATTTTAAACGTGGATAAAGAAATATTTGAAGCCGCCTATATGGATGGCATCAGCAACAAATTCCAAGAAATATTTTTCATCACCATTCCACTCATGAAGCCACAAATGCTGTTTGGGGCTGTCATGATGATTGTGTCGACTTTTCAAGCTGGCGCGATTGGGGTTCAATTATCGGGTTCAAACCCAACCCCACAAAATGCCGGTCAGTTGATATTGAATCACATCGAAGATTTTGGCTTTATACGCTTCGAAATGGGTTATGCAGCAGCACTGTCTGTGATTCTGCTCATCCTTGTAGCGCTCATCTCAAAGGTTGCGAAAACATATTTGACCGAAAAGGAGTAACTTTGTATGGCTTCATTTAATCAAACAAAAATTAATCCACAAAGCTTCCACTACAGTCAAATTAAATTTTTGATTTATTTGGTGCCGCTCGCCATCGTGATGATGTTGCCAATCATTTACATCGTCTCTACGGCATTCAAACCCATGGATGAGTTGTTTGCTTATCCGCCACGATTTTTCGTCATCAACCCAACACTGAATAATTTTGTCAATTTATTCAGACAAACATCCCAATCGGGTATTCCGTTTTCAAGATACATTTTTAATAGCATTGTAGTGTCATCGGTTGGGGTAACGCTCACCATTCTCATCACATCGATGGCGGCGTATGGGTTATCTAAATTGAAGTTTAAAATCAAGAAACCATTATTCGTAATCAATCAATATGCCTTAATGTTCGTATCGGTTGCAGTAACAATCCCGCGTTTCCTCATCATTGTCAATATCGGGTTATACGATACGTTTTGGGCACATATATTACCACTATTAGCGATGCCTGTTGGATTGTTCTTAGTCAAACAATTTGTTGACCAAGTCCCCGATGCGCTTTTAGAAGCTGCTAAAATCGATGGGGCGACTGAATACCAAATCTTTTGGCATGTGGTCATCCCCATCATCAAACCAGCCCTAGCGACTGTGGCGATTTTAGCATTCCAAACCTTTTGGAATAACGAAGTCACCTCACAGCTGTATATTACCAACGATTCCAATAAAACCATTTCGTTCTTTTTAAGCACCATCACCAGTGGTTCTGGTGTCGCCGGCGCAGGCATGAGCGCTGCCGCCTCCTTAATCATGTTCTTGCCAAACATCATATTCTTCATTTTGATTCAAAATAAAGTGATGGATACGATGGCACACTCAGGTATCAAGTAATGAAAAAAATCTGGTTATTGTTACTGATACTCGCTCATACCGCGTTATTACTCACCCCATTAAAAGCCAATGAATCGGCCAATGGGGTACCTTATCAAACGTTTGCTGAGGATTACAAACGTCGAATGATTCCAACACAAGATGCCTACATTCCGTATAATACCTATACTTCATTTTTAGGGTATACATTAAACGGTCCAGAAGACATCTTGTTGAAAGGCGATTATATGTATATTGCCGACACCGGCAATAAACGCATTTTAAAAGTAGAAAAAAACTTAACCTCGGTTGAAGAAATCGGTTTAGGCATTCTAAAACGACCAACAGGGGTTTATGTAGATGATAATTTATCGGTTTATGTGGCAGATTTTGAAGCCTCACTGGTCTATGTGTTTGATGCATTAGGGACACTCATTCAAACCATAGAAAAACCAACGGCACCGATGTTTGGACAAAACACCCCTTACCGTCCGTATAAAATTGATGGCGATGTGGGTGGCAATCTTTACATTGTGTCTGAAGGGTCTTATCAAGGCATCATTCAATTGGATCATGTCGGGAATTTTTTAGGCTTCTTTGGCGCGAACCCGGTCAAGGTCGATTTAAGGGCAGTCATCTTTAAAATGATTTTAAGCGATGATGTGGTCAATAATTTCATCAAAATTACCCCACAAACGATGTCAAACATCGCCATCGACCCTCAAAATCGTGTATACACCGTTACCCGAGGTACCAACGGGAACTCAATCAAGCGATTGAACATTTCAGGGATCAATCGTTTGCCAAGAAACCTGAATGATTCGGCATTCTCGAATGCGATTGCGATTGGTCCGATTGGTAACATTTATACCGTATCTGACGATGGGTTTATTCGAGAATACGACCAAGAAGGCAATTTGTTGTTTATGTTTGGTGGGAAGGATTCAAGAACCTATCAACGGGGCTTGTTTAATACCCCGGTTGGCATTGTTGTCGATGACCAATACAACTTATATGTATTAGACCGCGCTAAAAATGAACTTCAAGTATTCATGCCAACCGCTTTTTCCAACATCGTTCACGAAGCCGTTGATTTGTATCAAAAAGGCTTTTACTTAGATAGCAAAGCCCCTTGGGAAGAAGTGCTATCGGTGAATGCGATGTTTGACTTAGCCTACAAAGGCATCGGACACGCCTATTACAAAGCTGAAATGTATGAAGAAGCACTCGATGCTTATGCACTGGCTGGTTATAAACAAGGCTACAGTGACGCTTACTGGGAAATCAGAAATGCGTGGCTGATGGATCATCTCTCATGGATTTTCATCGGCGCGATGGTAGCCTACAGTGTGTTCATGGTTTATAAGTTTACATTCGCAGAACAGGTAGCCACCAAATGGGCGGTTTATCAACGAAAAATATATAAAGTGAAGTTGTTTTATGATTTGGCTTTCTTAAAACACATGTTAAAAAAACCCCTCGATGGGTTTCAAGAAATCAAACGATATGATCGTATTGGCATCCTCAGCGCTACTGTGCTTTATGGGGTGTTGTTTCTAGAACGTTTGTTCGCCATCTTTTATGAAGGTGGTGCCTTCAATACCCATGAGTTGGCAACCTTCTCATTGGCCAATGAGTTCATTGCTTTTATGGGACCGATCGTTTTATTCATTATTGCCAATTACTTGGTTTGTGCGGTTTCCAATGGTGAAGGCCGTTTCAAAGATGTCTATAAAGCCACCATCTTTGCTTTAGCACCACTCATGCTGTTTTGGCCTATCGTCGTGATTATTTCCAGATACCTCACACTGAATGAAGCCTTCATATACGAAGCATCAATGTCGATATTGATTTTATGGTCCAGCATTTTGATGTTCTTTATGATCAAAGATATCCACAATTATGGCGTATTAGAGACCATCAAAATCATCCTTATTACAGCCTTTACCATCGTCATGATGGTGGTGGGCTTTACGTTATTAACTGGGTTGGCCAATCAATTATGGAACTTCATCATAGAAATAACAAGAGAGGTGATTTTACGTGGTTAAATTCGCTAAAGCAAGTATTCTAGTGATGATCCTCATCATCTCTTTATCCAGTATTATTTATGGGGTTGAACTCCAAAAAAGAGAAGCACTGTATCAACAAACACGTCCGAGCACCTTTTTTGGAAACACTTTATTCGAATCGAATCGATATGCCCAAAAAGAAACCATCGTACAGCACACGTTTGATTCAACCATCGACGCTGCTTTTGATTTGATTTCAACCGATGGACTATTAGAACTCTACTATGAAGCAGAGAACCATCGCTTTATGGTTAGAAACAAAGATACCGGTTATTTGTGGTACTCCTATGCCCCTAAGGTTGAAACCGAAAACCTCAATTCAACCATGAGAGGGTTACTCAGCGCACCATTTTACATCGAGTATTTCCCTTATAATGTTCAAACCGAGAGTTTATCTACAACCACTCGAAGAGAAGTGCTCTCGAATGTATCCATCGTTACTACCCCCATCACGAAAGGCATCAAACTATCGGTGAATTATACCCGATTGAACATTCGTTTCGATTTGGAGGTGTATCTGACGGCGGGGACTTTGGTAACAAACATACCCAATACGTCCATCATTGAAGGTCAAAATTTATTATATAGCATCCATATATTTCCAAATTTTGGTTCTACTTTAAACGACGAAACCCCAGGTTACATGCTGATTCCAGACGGCCCTGGTGCACTGTATCGTTTTAAAGACAATACAGGTAAACAAGCCGTATCGTATTTATCAAGGTATTATGGGGCGGATTATGGGATCAAAATCGATACCAATACCAACCCACTCAATCAAATGACCCTCCCCATCTTTGGGATGACACATGGGATTCATCAACATGCCTTTTTGGGCATTGTTGAATCAGGGGATGCTCATGCCAATTTCGTGATGTCTCCATCCGGCGCGAACGGACTCAACTATAACCTTACCGGAGCGCAATTCATATTGAGAGAAACCTTCGTGTTTCCGACCAACCTAAAAGGGGACGGGATTCCAACCATCATTGAAGGTCGCTTTTCCAGTGATTTAACCTTACGCTATCTATTTGTTGAACCAGACAGTAGCGATTATGTGGGGTTAGCCAAGGCTTATCAAAATTATCTGGTCGATCGTGGTGTGCTTAGTCAACAATCGAGCGACCATACGCAAATTCGTCTTGAAGTGCTACAAAGTGATTCCGAACGGGGTTTGTTTGGTATGAATACCATACCCATGACGACATTCAATCAAACACAAAACATCATAAAGTCCTTGCAATCAGCGGGTGTCGATATGATGGTCATATTGAAAGGCTGGAATGCGGCAGGGTTATCCGGTCAAATGCCTTACAATATGGACTTTGAAAATCGACTAGGGTCTAACCAATCCTATCATTCTTTAGTGAATTATTTACAAGACAATCACATCGATAGCTATTTATATAGCGATTATACAAAAACCTATGATTATTCCAGTCGTGTCAATGAGCGCGACGATTACGCAAGAGGCGTTTACCGCCGAATCATGAGTCAAGATATCCGTTCGATTGTCTACAATAAAGAATATTACCTTTACCCAACGACAACGAAGAAACTCATGACTAAAGACCAGGCATTTTACCAATCGAGTGGCAGTCAACTCGCACTCGATGGCACCAACACCCTCTTTTCCTATTACAAATCTAACCGCTACTATGATCGTAGCACGTCGGTGGGTTTGTATCAGGAAGCCTTATCGAGTTATGGGAAAGTCGGGTTGTATCAACCCAATGCGTATTTATTTCAATCACTAGGGGCTTATTTTGATGTCCCAATGTACCATGCTCAATATACATTCTACGATGACACCATTCCGTTTTTACAGATTGTGTTGCGTGGGTATGTTGATTTGTATGCACCTTTACAAAACTTCTTCGCGATGGGGATTGAACAAACCCTAATGCTGATTGATTATGGCATTTACCCATCCTATTTGGTGACACATGAGGCCACCCATAAACTGAAGTTTACACAGGCCAATCGGTATTATTCAACCCAATTTAGTACTTGGGAAAATGACATTGTTTCCACCTTTAACACCGTGAGTCAAGCACTCGATTTGGTGGCGGGTAAGACTGTGGTTGCGAAAGAAGTACTCGAGGTTGGCATTACGAAAACCACGTATGACAATGGCATCTATTTCATTGTTAATTATACCGATGATGATTTTGTATATCAAAGCCAAGTCATCCAAGCGAAAAGCTATGTCGTAGGTGGTGTATGATGAGAAAGTTAACACTCAATAGACGCCACAGAGAGTGGCTGTTCGGATATGTATTTATCGGCATTTGGGTTTTAGGCTTCTTTGTATTTACCCTCTACCCGATTGTCCAATCCATGGTCTTTTCAACCAAAGATGTCCGCATATCGTCATCGGGGTTAGAAATCATCAAAGATTTAGGATTTACAAACTTTCAAAACGCATTCACTTATATCTACTTTATTGAAGCCCTCTGGAAATACATATCAAATACCTTGATTACCATTCCAGCCATTGTTGTATTTTCGATTGTCATTGGGCTATTGCTCAATCAAAAAATCAAATTGAGAGGGATTTTCCGTACAATCTATTTCTTACCAGTCATCATTTCATCGGGACCGGTACTGACAAAAATATCCGGGGAAGGCGCGATGACCATTCCAAGTTTGGATACCAATGGTTTTATCGGGCTATTACAAAATAATTTACCCGTACTACTAGCCGATGGCATCGCAGCCCTATTTTCCAAAATTGTCCTCATCATGTGGTTTACTGGGGTACCAGTCATCATTGTGATTGCAGGCTTACAAAAAATCGATAAAGCCATTTATGAAGCCGCTTCGATTGATGGGGCATCGATATGGGAATCTTTTTGGAAAATCACCTTACCTTCCATCAAACCCCTCATCAACATTATCATTGTCTTTTCAATTGTTAATATCAGTGTGTTTTCAAGCAACGAGATCATGCTGATCATTGATCAGCGAAAACTCACACAGTATGGTTTAGCCAACGCATTTTCTTGGATATATTTCACCGTGACCATGGTATTACTGATGGGCTTCCTGGGCATTTTGAATTTAAATCTAAGTATTTTCAGGAAAAAACGTGTTTCAAGGCAGGTGAGAACATGACCCATCAACGGATCGATTTTTCTAAAAGCATTCAACGACTGTCAAGCATCCTAAAGAATAAACGATTGATGACATCGATACTTGCGAAATCCACGATTTATACCTTGCTCACCATCATTGGATTCATATTCTTGTACCCAATCTTATACATGGTATCGACGTCATTCAAGGATATTAACGATTTATTGGATGCGTCAGTCATTTGGATACCCAACAAATTATCACTTGAGAATTATCAAACAGCCCTGGTTGTTTTGGGGCTACCCACCGCATTCATGGAATTGTTTGAAATGAATGCGCTGTATCAAACCATCCTCGTTGTCGGGGTACCGAGCATTACAGCCACCATCGCTACTGGATTGATTGGCTATGGGTTTGCGAGATTCAATTTCCCATTGAAAAAAGTGTGGCTGGTTTGTGTCATTGTGGGTTTCATTATTCCTCAACAGGTCATATTGTTACCACAGTTTGTCTATTTTAATAACCAACTGAAAATTTTAGGTACGCTTTGGAGTTATATCCTCCCAGCAGCCACCGGCCAAGGTTTAAATGCGGCCGTATTCATCCTCATATTTTATAGTTTCTTCTCGATGATTCCCAAATCATTGGATGAATCCGCTTATATGGATGGTGCCAATGAGCTCAGTGTCTTTTGGCACATTGGGGTAAAACTATCCAAACAACCCATCATCATCGTATTTCTATTCAATTTTGTTTGGTATTGGAACGATTATTATCGGGCATCGTATTTCTTAACAGGGTCTAAATGGACCACGTTACCTTTAAAATTATCTAGGTTCGAAAACACATTTGCAACCTTGATTGATCAACAACAAATTCAAACCACCAACCTAAATGAGCCACTCATTTTGGCTGGGACACTCTTGACCGTATTACCATTGTTAGTGATTTATTTTGTGTTTCAAAAGTTCTTCGTTGAAAGCATCGATAGAACAGGTATTTCTGGGGAGTAAAGGTTAACAGCCTTTAAATATAGTAAAAGGAGAAAAGCATGAAAAAGACAGTATTGGTTTTATTTCTAATGGTATTTGCAATATCATTAGCAGCTTGTCAACCACCGAACACCGTGATTGCAGACGCAACCATTTCAGGTGTTTCGGATGTCACAATGGCACTTGGCGACGAATTTAATCGTCTGCAAGGGGTTAGTGCAGCTGATCACGATGGCAGTGATCTGACAAGTCTTATCACAGTTGAAGGTGTTGTAAACGTGAATCGCGCTGGCACCTACAATATCACATATAAAGTTACAGGTGAAAGTGGGATAGAAGTGTCTGCTTCTCGAATCATTACCGTTGTGGGTAATGCTTCAATCAGCGGACCTGAACTATTACCAACATCCATCATGGTGGGGACACCATTCGATCCGCTCGAAGGCGTTTCGGCCAGTGATGTGGATGGCACAGACTTAACAGCCGCTTTAGTGGTCTCTTCAAGCATCATCACCGATGGGGAAGCAGATACCACAGTTGAAGGCGTATACGACATCACCTATAGCGTTACCGGGCAATCTGGTAAAACGATTACCGTAGTGATTCAGTTAATCGTTTATGGATTAACGGATGCGGTGATCACATTCACAGGAACAGCCAAAGATGAACCGACAGTGTTCTATTTATCGGCTGGTTTTGAATTGGATTTATCGATCGTTGCGACAGCGAAAGACTACGATAATGAAACCTTAACCATCGATGAAATCGTTATTCCTGAAGCTTTAACCGGTATGGTGACGAACAACGTCTTCAAACCGACTGAAGCGGGTACATACCAAATTACCTTTAAAGCAACAGGTAAAAATGAAGCCCAAAGTGAAGCCATTCTAACCATCATCGTCCGTAAACAAGGGATTGAAATCGATGGCGAATTTATTCCTGTATTATTAACCAACATCAACAACGATGGCAAACCTTGGAATTCAACCCTCATCTATACTGAACTCAAAGGTAAAGGCGAATATGGTGTGATTGCTATCGTCGATGATCACGGTCGTATCATTTTAGTTCGCGATGCCTATGGCACACAGTATGATCTCAATAATCCAATTAAACAAGGCACACCAGACCAAATTAGAGGTATACCGAATAACGATGGTTGGGTCGCTGCGGATAATTTCCAAGGACTTTTGGGTCCACAAGGGACACCAGGGGGTATTCCAACCGGTGGTTTTGCAATATTCTTCTCAAGAGATAACCTTACAGGCACCACACACCCAATTCGATTGTTAGGCTTGTTACATGCCAGAGAATATGGGGCATTGGTCAAGGTCATCAACTTAGACATTCCCAATTTTAATCCACCAACCAATGATGCGCAAATTTTAGGCGCAGATGATATCACCATTTATAGCAACGAAACCTTTGACCCGCTCGCTGGTGTTACCGGTAAAGATGCGAATGATGCTGCATTAACTGTGACGGTTGCATTCAACAACGTCGATTTATCCAAACCAGCCAAAGGCATACTTAGCCAAACAGCAGAAGGGTTTGCTGACGGCTATTATGCAGTTGTTTATGAAGTGACTGGTGCAAACGGTTATACCGTTCGCGTGACCCGTCGTGTCACCGTATTACCAGCGATGGTTGATGCAGTGATTGAAGGTATTGGGCCGGTCAGTTTAGCAGTTGGACAAACCTTTGATCCAATGGCTGGCGTTACCGCAACAGATTATGATGGTACCGATTTAACCGCACAAATCACATTGACTGGCACTGTGGATACCGCAGTGGCTGGCGAATATGAATTGACTTATACAGTCACCGGTGGTAACAACACTGAAGTGGTGATCACAAGAACCATTACAGTGGCTGCCGATGCCCGTTTTGAAGTGGACAATGCACGTGTTGCATTTGTGTACAAAGGCGAAGCATTTGATCCTTGGCAACACATTCAAGCCATCGATCACGATAATACCAATTTAACCAATCTGATTGTACTTACCAGCGAAATCTATCACGATAATGTGATCGATACCTCTGTGGTCGGTATCTATACATTGGTTTATACAGTTGTTGGTGAAAGTGGCAACACAGTCACATTAGAATTGACCTTTGAAGTAAAAGAAGTACCAAACGCAACCCTAACATTGACGTCAGGGGCAGCTAGAAACTTATTCGTATCACAAACATTTGACTTGAATGCCAACGCAACGGCAGTCGATTATAACGGACAACCGATTACGGCGATTGAAATGCAATACGATTCATCGTATGACGCAGTTATCTCGAATGGTATCTTTGCACCAACCACTGATGGCGCATACACCTTTGTTTATCAAACCACAGGTGTCAACGGCGTGTTGGTTGAAAAAACCGTTGTGCTTACCGTCGCATCCGCAGGTTTCACCATCGATGGTGTAGCTATCCCAATTACCCAAGCTGATGTCAATCGTCCGGCCATTGATGGTAAACCAAGTAACTCTATAACCATCTATACTGAATTGTTTGGTATGGGTGAATTTGGTGTACTTGTGATTGTCGATGCACACGGTCGTGTGGTATTGACTAGAGATGCATTTGGTGAACAAGTTGACGTGAATAACCCACTCAAACAAGGTAATCCTGCATTCCCAACCAATCTATCCGGATTGCCAAACTTTAAAACTTATGATCTTTATACAGGTGGTTTATGGACAACCTGGACTAAGGGTGGTGCTGATACATTTGAAGGTTTATTAGGTCCTCAAGGTACACCAGGCGGCATCCCTACAGGCGGATTCGCGATTTACTTCCAAAATGGTACAACCTCTCGTCCACTGGGCTTAAACAATGCTAGAAAATTTGGAGCAGTCGTTGAATTATACAACTTAGTTGTTCCTAATTTTGATGCATCACTCAATGATACCGATGCGAGAATCGTTGGTGCGAACGACATTGAAATCATGGTTGGAGACACCTTTGATCCACTTTCTGGTGTTACTGGTTTTGATAATGATAACACCCCATTAACCGTTACAGTGGTATTCAACAGCGTCAACACAGCCAATGGCGTCATTACCCCACAACCAAGCCGAGTTATCAATACACAAATTGGTCGCGACAACTATGCGCAAGGTTGGTATTCTGTGGTTTATAGTGTGACAGGTTCCAATGGATATACGGTTCAAGTAACCAGAAGAGTTGTTGTAAGATAGTGAGAAAACATATGATAAAAAAGTTAGGACTATGGATTTTAATATTCAGTTTTTCCATCCTTTTGGTAGCGTGTAATAACACACCAACAGAGGAAGATGATGACTTGCCAAAAGACACCATCATGATTGATTATGCGAGCTTTGAAAATCAAGAAGTAGAAGCCCTATTGATTGCCGAATTCGAAAAATTAAACCCAAACATTAAAGTCCGCTTGAGATCAGACGTCTTAGAGATGAGCGGTGTTGCTGATAATTTTACAGCATCACTCGTCTCGTTAGCCGCGATCGGCGATACACCGGATGTTTTTCAAGTCATCAAAATTGATCCACTCATCCAAAATCTACTCATGTATGATTTCGCAGACCTATGGAATGCAGACCCCGACACAGCACGCGTACTCCCTGGCGCGGCGAGCGCTGGTGTGTATGGCGATGTTCGTTTGGGCATGAGCAATGGACAAGTCATGCAAGGTATTTTCGTGAATAAAGACTTACTAGATGATAATAACTTTGATCTGGAAGACTATGGATTTGATTTCGCTAATGGCGAGATTTGGAACTATGAACAAATGATTCAATTGGCTAGAGATTTCACCGCGAGAGCGAGAACCCGTTATAACAACAATTACTATTGGGGTATTGACGGTGACTGGAACAACCTTAACTTTTCTTGGACATTGCCAGCCATGGACAACATGGCTTGGGGGTTAAACTCATTCGATGGTACACGATTCCACTTTACAGATCAAATTTACATTGATCACTACCAAAGAGAGATTTCATTATTCCAAGAAGGCATCAAAGTCGACATCAAGAAAAATCCAAGTGGTGCACAATTGGAATTTGGTTCAACTTCACCTGATTTGTTCTTCTCAGAGGGTAGGGTATTGTTATACTCCAGTTATTCTTGGAATTTCGACATGATCAATCAAGTCAACCAAAATTTGATGTTTCTACCATTCCCGAAAGGCGTCACTGAAGGTGCTGAACAACGTCTACCATCAGCGATTGGTATTTTAGGGATTGCATCTGATACCAAATACCCACAAGAAGCCTATGAGCTTGCGAAGTTCATGTCATGGGGAGAAGAAGGTAATCTTGCAAGAATTAAAATTCATCAAGAATTAAATGAACACATCGGAAAATTCCCTGTGTCTGATTTTGATTCCGTCTGGAATGAAATCGAAATGATGTACATCGATTCCAGTAGTACATTTTATGTGGAAGGTTTTGACATGATTATGTATCCATTGTTGGAAAATCGTGAAGCTGTGATGGACTATGGAAAATGGTTAGCTGGGTTTAGTGAATTTAAAAACTGGTATACCTATGTTCAAACCGAATCCCGAAGAACCGATGTGGCGAATGGGTTAATTCAGTTTGCGGATGTAGCGGCTGTTTGGCAAAACAAAGCCAATGAAATGGTGACTACAAAAGTTGAACTCTATAAGAATTATCCAAATATACAAGAATAGCTTCCTCCCTATTTGTTTCTTAAAAGGTGACATATAGGTGAATAAAACGAGATGGAAATCAAGCCATCTCGTTTTTGTATTTCTTTTCAGGAATTATTCAAACCGAAATGTCTAATTATATATAAGAGTATCTAATGAATAAACAATCTTTTAAGGATGTAAGATTAACAAGCGTAAAATCCTTTTAAGGTAAAAACAATTTTAAACATAACATGAGTTATGTCATCTAGTTTAATAACACTGAAGATTTAGACATGCCAGAATTAAATACAAAATCATATGGTGATGTTTTCTTTCTTGACAGCTAATATGACTTAAAAAATCATCGATAATTACAATCCAAACGTATTGGAGAAATTACTATTTAGTTATTGCAAATGTTACAAATACACTAGCCCAAAGGCCGCGCATAGTTTTATTTAAATTTGATGTATAAATCATGAGAAGCCAGGATGCTTTAGGTATAATATCATTGAATTGATGCATCAGGAGGGGACCTATGAATTTATCCATGGCACCAGAACTATTAATCAGTATCCTCAATACCAAACTTCGTAATGATTACGCAACACTCTATGATTTATGTGAAGATTTAGATGTGCACTTGAATGATCTTGAAGCCATCCTCCTTAAACACCACTATCACTACGATGAACAACAAAACCAAATCAAAAAAGGGTTGAAATAACGACTCCTTCTATATTCAAGTGTAAATCTTACATATCCTATAGAAGCATAAGCCAGCACCAAACTCATCCACAACGGATGAGTTTTTTCATTTAAATGTTATTTTATAAAAAAAACGTAAAACACAGTTTTAAATGGATAAATGGCACGAAAACTTGGAAAATAAATCTTTAAAACGTGGATATTTAATGATTAAAAACCAGATTTGATAAAAAAGGTCAAAATACCAACTATAAAATGAGATAAATGCTGTTTTCTTATCAAAAATATAAATCATCCAATCTAGTGATAATACGTTATAATTGAAGTAAACAAATCGATTGGAGTTTTTGTATGAACTTAAACCATTTTCCATTTCAAGGGACATTTAGAACCTATCAACAACGGGTATTAGACCAAGCATCCAACTATTTAGATGATGGTAAAATCCATATTGTTGCAGCACCGGGGTCAGGTAAAACCATTTTAGGATTAGAACTGATCACCAGACTCAATCAACCCACGTTGATTCTTTCACCATCGATTACCATCAAACATCAGTGGATGGAACGTTTTGTTAAGAACTTCTTAAACGATTCATCGCTAGAATCTGCTTATGTATCCGCGAATGTGTTTGATTTAAAACCCATCACATCGATTACATATCAGGCATTACACGCAGCGATGCATCGGATGGTCCTTGAAGAAAGCGATGAAGTTGAATCTGAAACCGAACAAATCGACTTTTCGCAGTTTGACTTAATCAAACAGTGCCAAGCCTATGGCATCCAAACGATTTGTTTGGATGAAGCACACCACTTAAGAAGTGAGTGGCACAAATCCCTCACCCAGTTCATCAAAGCCTTAGGAAGCGATATTAAAATCATCGCCTTGACGGCGACACCACCCTATGATTCTAGTCCAAATGAATGGGATAAATACATCGAACTCTGTGGAGACATCGATGAAGAAATCTTCATCCCTGAACTCGTTCATCAAAATACCCTCGCTCCACATCAAGACTATATTTATTTCAACTATCCGAGCGAAACTGAAACAGAACTGATCTTAGACTATAGAAGACAGGCGATGGTTGTCTATCAAGCATTAAAACAAGACCCTCAATATATCGAAGCGCTCAAAGAAATCTATCAAACCTATTCAAGTGATATAGAACGCATCTTAGAAAACCCAGATACATTTATCTCATTCTTATTGTTATTAGAAGATATTTCATTTCAAGTGCCCATCAAATTGATCAAAGACATCACCAATCAAAAACACTTACCTAAAATGACCGTCGAACGATTGGAACAAGGGTTATCATTTGTTTTAACACACCAAGATACTATGCCAAGTGTTCAATATATTAAACAATACTTTTCGAAACATAATCTGATTGAAAGAAATCAATTGAGTTTATATTATAATGCGAAAATCATTAAGACCATTATTGGATCATCAGCGAAGTTAAACTCGATTCAAACGATTGTTAAAGAAGAATACCAATCGTTAGGCAACGCCTTACGCATGGTCATTCTCACTGACTTCATCAAGAAGGATCAACTCAATTTAATCCATACAGATGAACCCTTATCAACGATTGGTACTACCACCTTATTTGAAGCGGTAAGAAGGGTTCTACCAAAGCACCCTAAAATCGCTTTATTATCAGGTAGTCTGGTCATCTTACCAATGTCTATTTTATCGGTGATTGCCAATCATCTTGATTGGGATTCCTCGACATATTCAACATCACCGATTTCAACGGAATTTATGACAGTAACATTCACAGGGTCTAATAAACACAAAGTCAAACTCATCACTGCTTTGTTTGAATTAGGTGAAATTGAAATCATCATCGGTACGGCTTCCTTACTCGGTGAAGGCTGGGATTCACCCGCCGTCAATAGCCTCATTCTCGCTTCTTATGTAGGCTCGTTCATGCTATCCAATCAAATGAGGGGTAGAGCCATCCGTATTGACCCAAAACAACCCAATAAAGTATCGAATATTTGGCATTTGGTCTCGATTGAACCCAGTGCCAAAGAAAGCGACATCGAACAAGAATATCTTGCATCTTATGATATTGGTATACACAAAGACATCATCCATTCAGCTGACTATGAAACACTCAAAAAACGGTTTGATTGTTTCATGGGTCCAGCCTATCATAACGCAACCATTGAAAGTGGTATAGAACGTATCGACATCATCAAACCCCCATTTCACCCTAAGAAGTTTGACCACATCAATCAAGAGATGATTCAGTTATCTAAAGACCGTGCATCGGTGAGAACTGCGTGGCAAAGTACGATTGAGCAATACGATGATTATGGCATTTTCGAACGGGTTGAAGTTGAAAAAACAACCCTACCACGCAGTGCATCCTTTTACCATTATGCAAGAGAAGTCTTGTTAGGTATATTATTCATATTCGCGAATGTCTTGTTTAGAGTGAATGTTCAAGCACCCGACTTAAGGGCTGCAATCATCATCTCGATCTATCTAATCGTGTTATCTGGATTATCTTATAGTACTATTATTCTACTAAAATACATCTCTCCGATGAACTACATCAAGTGGATTGGGGTTGCGATTCTAAATACCTTTAAAGACCATCAAATGATTGAGTCCCGTTTATCCAAAGTACGGGTACAATACGATGATTTTAAAATCAATACTCTCATTGAGTTATCCAACGCGAATGTGCATGATCAACATGTATTCACGAACGCGATGAAAGAAGTCTTATCACCAATGGATAACCCAAGGTACATCATCGTTCAAAAAGGATTATTTGGATTAAACCACCGGGTGAGCTTTAACGCACCAGCGTCGATATCGAATACGGAGGTTGCGAGAATTTTGGAAAATCATTTATCGAAAGTCTTAGATAAGTATGTACTGATATACACCAGAAGTGTGGAAGGTAGAAAGCATCTGCTAAAGGCGAAAGCGAAGTCATTCATTAATAAGAATGATCGAAAGATTCGAAAAGCTCGAGCCCTCAATCGATATTAAAAAATCCCGTGAAGGCTGACTTCACGGGATTATTGTTATTTGACTTTGTCCATAAAGGTTTTGAGTTCAATGGTTTTTGGTTCATCCAATATCGAAGGCAGTCCATGTTCATGAATCTGACCATCGTGCATAAAGATGACATAATCTGCGAATTCGCGTACAAAACTCAAGACATGGGTAACAAACACGAAGGATTTACCCAAAGACTTCAGGTTCTTAATGGCCTCTAAGACTTCATAGGTTAAAATCGGGTCTAAAGACGCTGTAGGCTCATCTAAGAAGATGATATTTGGGTCAATCGACAACGCTCTCGCAATCGATGCGCGCTGGGCTTGACCACCCGATACGTTCTTTGGGAGTTTATCCATTTGGGTTTCTAAGTGGAGTAAGGTTAAATACCCTCTCGCAATCTTTTCCGCCTCCTCGGGTGATTTACCTCTGGTTTTTTCGAGAATCAACGTGATGTTTCTTTTCAGTGTTAAATGTGGGAATAGGTTGTGGTTTTGAAAGACAAATCCCACATGTCGTTTATAGTCTTCACTATCGACAGATAAATCGTCAATACGGATTCGACCTGTGGTGGGCTTTTCCAAACCAGACATCAGTCGTATGAGGGTAGATTTTCCTGAACCAGATACCCCGATGATGGCGACTGAATGGTACCCATCGAGTTGAAAATCGATGTCATGTAAGATATCGATATCATACGCATGGGTGATGTGTTCGAGTGCTATTTTCATAGTGTGAACCGCCTTTCCACATATTTGGTCAACTGTGATAGCGGGATGGTTAATAATAGGTACAACCCCCACATCAACAAATACCCCTCTACGAACGCGAACGTTCGAGATTGAGCCACATTAATGACATAATAAAGCTCTGCGAAGCTGAGTAAGTTGAGCAGTGCGCTCCCTTTGATGATCATCGAGAAGTTGTTCATCAATGTCGGCATTAATAGTCTAGTCACTTGTGGGATGATGATATAACGATACCGTTGATAGGGTGTGAATAAAAATAGATCCATCGCTAAAAATTGTTCTTTCGATATGGATGCGAAAGCGGACTTATAGACATTCTTCATGTAGGGTGACATGTATACCACCAACGCGATGATCCCAAACAAATCTCTTCGATAAGAGTTGAATGCTGGACCAATTAAGAACGCCATAATGATGATCAATACCAATAAAGGTGTTCCATAGATGATTTCAGTGAATACATCCACCAAAGCATTGAAATACTTAATCTTAGACACCTGTAAGATGTACAAAACAAACCCTAAAATCATTGAACCAATCAAGGCGATGATCGATACCCAGATGGTATTGAATATCCCTTCAATAATCAAAGATCGATAAGGCACAAACGCGTCAAAAGCAAACTGACTGGTTTGACGGAATATAACAAATAAGACAAAGGCGAGAATGGTTAAGATGGCGAATCCATAAGCAATGAAGGATTTAAACTTATTCATTGATGTAGAATTCAAGGCCGTAACGTCCTAGCTTTTCTAACAATATTGCATCCCATTTTTCGCTCAATATCGCATATAAACCACCTTCATCATTGAAGGTTTCGATGAAACGGTTCGCATCTGCTAACAATTCAGTATTACCTTTTTTAACGGCCATACCAATCGGTGAGGATACAAATGCATCCCAAACGACTATGGTGGTCGATTGGTTGGCTTTATAACCATCCAAGACAGGGTTCGCACTCATCAATAAGATGTCAGCAGTGCCTTGTGCAACTGACGCAACAGCAGTACTCAAATCGGTGGCTTCAATGACGTCTTTACCATAAGAAGCAGGGATGGTCGCGGATACTTGAGAAGCAATACCAATGTATTTCGCCCCTGTAACTGCAAGCAATTGTTCCACGGTGGAATCTTCCGTTAAACCATTGGTGGTTGCGAAAGATTTATTCAATAGAGATATGATTTTAAAGTAGAAGTAAGGGTTCGTGAAATCGACCGATTGTTTACGTTCTTCAGTGATGCTCATCGAAGCGATGATGATGTCGATATCACCCGCATTAAGTGCAGGGATTAAAGAAGCGAAGTTGGTGTTGACGATTTCAACGTCACGACCAATGAAATCACCAAATGCTTTCGCAACATCGACGCTGATCCCCTCAGGGTCATTCATTGTTGTTACAGTTTCAAAGGGTGGATATCTTAAGTCCATGCCGACGCGTAGTGGTCGATCGGATGATAAACCGCAGGCACTCAAAATAAATAATGAAGTTAATAAAAATACGAACAAGCTCAATTTTTTCATGTGAATATAGTCCTCTCTTGTTTTTACTCATTTTATCACACATTGTTTATAATCCTAATTATAATGCACATAAGCGCATTCGTTTTTACAATTGATTTTCAATGGTATACTTTAGATACAAAGGAGTTGTTGTCTATGAAAAAGTACATTCAACCAGCACTCGCCGCTAACGCTGCGACCTTAGGTGTGCACTGGATTTATGACCATCAGTGGTTAAAAGAACAAGCCAAAACCCAATCTTTATTATTTAAAGTACAATCCAAATCCGATTACGAACAAGCAAACCCATCCTATTTTGCCTACCCTAATAGTCATTTAGGTGATGTTACCGTTCAAGGTGAAATGATTTTATGGTTATATCAAGCCATGAAACAAAACCCATCATTTACGGTGAATGATTATAGTCAATTGGTTTTTAATCACTTTAAACCAGGTGGCGACTATCGTGGCTATGTGGAATCCTATGCGAAAAAACACGTGGTTTCGATGTTATCGAAAGAACTTAACTTGACAGTACAACCCTACTCACTCAATGATGATCATTTGGTTGGTTTTGTACCTTATATCGTTTGTAAAGAACTGGGATTATCCAATGAAAAGGCGTTTGAACTGACGCAGCTTTATTCAAATGACCGTGCTTACTATGATTTCTTTAAACTCTTTGACCACATACTAGATAACCGTCATTTAGGGCTAAAACAAGCCGTAGAATCATCGCTAACATTGTCACCTGCTTTGTATCAAGAAGCCTTAGAACAAGCCTTCTTGATGACGGATACGGAACGTTTTATTGAAACCTATGCAGGTAGAGCTTGTGCCATCCGAATGAGTATTCCAGTAGTCATTCATTTGTTGTCTCACTATGAAAACTTCGATGAGGCCATTCAAGCCAACATATCAATTGGTGGTGCCATCGCAGACCGTGCGATGTTATTGGGGATGATTTATCACCAAGTTGAACCACTCAAAGCCATTTATTTGGACAAAGTACCCGTTAAATAGCTTAAGCTAACTTAGAATTGTGATTTTTTTCTTATAATGGAAAAAAGTCACCAATTTGACTGCTTGAACTCGCTTCAAAGTGTAGTATAATGTAAAAGGTTGAGCAGTATCGGGGAAACTGCTTACTCACTGTTAAGGGGTTATGCGAAAGCGTAACCCCTTATGTTTTATACATAACTAGATGAGATGATGACGTAAAAATGGTGTATAATAAAGTTAGTATAAATATTAAGGGAGGTCTATCTTATGAATCAAATCAAATGCCCACACTGTGGTCAAGAATTCACACTCAACGATGAAGGTTACTTAAACATCATCAATCAAGTGAAAACTCAAGAATTCAACCAAGAAATCCATCAACGTTTGGAACAACTCAAGATTCAAAATCAAAAGGATATTGAGATTGAGAAAACCAGAGTCGAGTCGAGTTTCTTACAAAAACTCTCCCAAAAGGAACAAGAACTTCAGTCACTTAAAGATAAAATCAACAACAGTGAACAAGCGAAATCCTTGGCTGTTCTAAGTGCGGAAGGCAAACTAAAAGAACAACTCAAACAACAAGAACTCATCATCCAACAACTCAAATCCAACATCGATTCCGCATTAAAAGATAAACAACTCGAAACCCAAGCAGCGTTATCTAAGAAGGAACAACAACTTCAAGAACTCACCGCTCGCATTGAATTAGAAAAGAAACAAGCAGAACTCGAAAAATCATCGATCAAACAACGCTACGATGAACAACTCAAACAAAAAGACGAAGCGATTGCTTATTATAAAGACCTTAAAACCAAATTATCGACCAAAATGGTTGGTGAAACCCTAGAACAACACTGTGAATATGAGTTCAACAACCTTCGTGCACTCGCTTTCCCAAGAGCGAGCTTTGGTAAAGACAACGACGCACAAAGCGGATCTAAAGGGGATTATATCTTTAGAGAAGTCGATGAAAATGGCGTTGAAATATTGTCCATCATGTTTGAAATGAAAAACGAACAAGATGAAACCGCGACTAAAAAGAAAAATGAACACTTCTTAAAAGAATTAGACAAAGACAGAAATGAGAAGAAGTGTGAATACGCCATCCTCGTCTCGTTATTAGAAAGTGACAATGAACTTTATAATAACGGTATCGTTGACGTCTCACACATCTATCCGAAGATGTATGTCATTAGACCACAATTCTTTATCCCAATGATTACCCTATTAAGAAATGCGTCACTAAACGCCCTTAAGTTCAAACAAGAAGCCGCTTTGATGCGTAGACAGAATATTGATATCACCACATTCGAAGACGATTTAAACGCCTTTAAACAAGCCTTCTCTAAGAACTATGAACTCGCAAGCCGTAAGTTTGGAGACGCCATTGATGAGATTGATAAAACCATCAAATCACTTCAAAAAACTAAAGAATATCTATTATCTAGTGAAAATAACTTGAGACTTGCGAATGACAAAGCGGATAGTTTAACAGTGAAAAAACTCACCAAGAACAACTTTACGATGAAGAAAAAATTTGAAGAATTAGAATAGTTTTTAACCTCAACCACCTACAAAATATAGGTGGTTTTTTCTAGATGTTGAAATTAGAGTACGATTCAGCAGTTCTAATTTCAACAAGTACTGATTTTTTGAAATAAGAACCCCTTTATGTACAAAAAAAGACTTCCGCAGAAGTCTTTATAGATTTAATATTTCTTTAACTTATTGGCTAATAAGGTTTCAAAATCAAATCTAAAATCTTTTTTAATTAAAGCATTAAAACGGTCATAAGAGCCATTTTCAATTTTGACTTTGGTCGCGTGATATAGCTTTTCAATATATTGGTGTGCTTCCTCTGTTTTACCAAGATTTCGGTGCGCTAGACTTAAGAAGTAGTAGGTTAAGTCCAAATTGAAGTAAGATTCATTGAAGTCACAGGCTTTTAATACTTCATTACAAAGTTCAATCACCTTGACATCATCCTTATTCATCCCATACATTTTCGCAACCCCTAAGCTGACACTGTTCATTTGAAAGAAGTCTTTACTGATGAAGGTATAAGCACCCGTTTTGATGATTTGATATAACTTATCCATGATCGGGAATCGTTCCTCATTAGGGATGAAGTTTAACAATAAGGATAAACCGACCAATTCAACCCCATTCATCACATCGTGTTTTAAGATATCTGGGTAGTGAATGAGCTCTGCACAAACTTTGGCCAAATGCGCATTGGGATATTTCTTTAAGTAATAATCCAGTTGTAGTATGTTTAATTTGAAATAGATTTCGTTATTTTGATCGATCATGACTTCTTTACTCAAGTCTCGCATCAAGGTTTCTGCTTGATCAAAGTCTCTCGCAATGATTGCGTTACTGAATACATCCAAACGGTTCGCTTGATCGATTCTTTTATGTTCGAGTTCATAAACCATATAAAGTGGTTCAACACTGACACGGTCACACAGTTCAACAAACATCTTAAATGGCATCTCTGAGGTGCCATACAAATATCTTTTATATTGACGCAAAGAAACAACCCCATCGATGAAGTTTAACATCGAGAGGTTTTTTTTCGCTCTAAAGTCGTCGAGTAAAACGCACATTTCTCTTGAAATCATGGGTAACACCTCCGAAAGTGTCACATGTGCACTCACGCACCCCCTGAGGTAAACGATATGATTCACGTGTCGAGGGAGAAAGACACGTGAAAAAGAAAATTATAGCCATGTTATTACTAGGGTTTGTGTTGGTTGGCTCATTGACAGCTTGGTTGAATAAACCAGTCAATGCAGATCATCCTATCGTATTAGAATACGAAGAACCAGACCCAGGTAAAAAAATCGGCGGATAAGTTTTATTTCGAGGATGGAGTGAATTTATTTATGGATTGGACGAAATATCAAATCGAATTGACTGGCATGACCAAAACAGTCGAAAATATCACCAAGGACCCCTATATTATAGGATACATGGAAATCCTAAAAAATTCAATCCAAGAGCACGAAGTGAATCTTGTAAACCGTACTTCTAAGAAGATGGTTGATTGGTATCAAAACCACCTAAATGACATATTAAGTGATCAATTTGTTTATGACAAAGATAATCATAGAAAAACCTTCGCGCTATTACTAGAACTCTTTACTGAGTCTGAAAAATACGCAGCGAACTAATCCCCGTAAGTAAGGCCTCCCACGGCCTTATGAACTATCCCCACACCTCCCCACGTGTGGGGATTTTGTTTAAATTTATAGTGTATTATAATTTTTTTCATGGTAATATTATAATAGTGAAACTCATAATGAAATATAAGGAGATTATTTATGTCAAGAGAATCTAAGATTTTTTCAGTTAATCGAAAAAGTGAAGTACCGAAGAGAGTCAAAGAGTACGAAGCGTTTGGATGGGAACTACTATCAATTAATAACTTAGATGTTTCCATGTCAAGAGAAACTCAAAACAAAGTGTATCATCAATTAGTGAAGTTTGAGTTCGAATATGAAACTTTGCGTGAAGAACAAGAAAACTTGTATTGTCCAAAGCCACCGTTCGCATTTAGTTTTATATTATTTTTGTTGTTAGCAGTATTATTTGTTATACCAGGTATTTTGTATTTAATATTATTCGTATTTTTTAGGGTTTCATACAAAAACGAGTATGAAGAATATGAAAAAAAATATAATTTGTTGGATGAAAAAATTAGAAGAGTATGCGATGATTCTCGAACAGTATTCTTCTCTAGAAATGAGTAGTCTCATTTAAAATATAAAGTACAATAACTTCTCTAGAAATGAGTAGTCTCATTTAAAATATAAAGTACAATAATTATATATGGATAGGAATAGTTTACAAATAAAAACACTCATTTTAAAAATAACAACTGTTCTAGGACTCATGCCCGCAATGCTAGGTGCGTTTTATGTCTTTCCGATTTGGATCGGCGATGCCTTACTTGAAATAGGCTATAAGCAATTTTATTTGTTATGGGTATTCATCAGCATGTACATCATGGTCATTCCTTATGTCTATAGCTTATATCTTACCTTTAGATTATTGATTCAAATAGAACAAAAAGAGTACTATACCACTAAAAGTCAACGTTACTTGTCTCAAATAGGCTATTCAGGTTACACGATTGGCGCGGTTCTATTTTTTGATTTACCGTTTGTTTATGATTTCGCAGACGAAATGGATGCGCCAGGGATTATCTTGGTATTTGGATTCTTAATGATACTTGCTTTCGCTATCGGAACTTTCTCCATGGTCTTAAAGGAACTGAACGAACAACAATCATAGGGTGACTTTTAGTCATCCTTTTTGTATAATGAAGGGGAGGTAATGACGATGAAATATATAAAAGAATTAAACCTATTAAAAACACATGTGCCAAGAATATATAAAGAGATTGATAGTAACCTAAAAGAGGTATCCTTCAAATCAGGGGATGAGATTGTTACAACCACCGATCTATATATAGAATCAGAACTCATTAAAGTCATTAAACAAGATTTTCCAAACGATAACTTCTTGAGTGAAGAATTTCATAAAGATGGTCAATTGGTCAATCGTGCTTGGCTTATTGACCCGATTGACGGGACTTCGAACTACGCTGTGAACTTTGATGCTTATGTGGTTCAAATCGCTTTATATGACGAAGATGATTTGGCTTTATCCTTTATTTATGTCCCAAGCAATGAGAAAGTCTATTACGCGATTAAAGGTGAAGGTGCTTATTTGAACGATAGACGTATCCATGTATTAGACAATAAAAAACCATCGAATAAGATGATGTCGATGGTGGGGTATACCAATAAAAACAGTGATAAAACCTATTATGAAAAACTATTGAAGTTCGCTTTAAAGAATCAAGTTAAATTGCGTATGCTTGGCAGTATTGGATTAGAATTATCCATTACTGCAGAAGGCATCTTCACCATGTTCTATACCTCGGTTAAGAACTTGTGGGATTTAGGTCCTGGGGTCTTATTATGTCAAGAAGCAGGTGCCCTATTATTCAATGAAACAGGGAACCCTTATCAATTGGGTGATACCCATTTGTTTGTTGTAAGGTCTCCTGAACACAAACAAAATCTATTACAAGCAATCCAACACTAACACGCCAATCTCGGCGTGTTTTTATTTTAAACTAACGGTTTATTGTTTCGGTAAAAACAACCATCTATAATGAAAGTGTAAAGACACTTGCAGCCAACATTACTATTAAAATTATAGAGATCAAGGTTCAACCAAAAACAACGTGTCTTGTCGTTTGAGGATATCTATTAGGTATCCTCAAACACCCCCATATACGGAGGTCTTTATGGATGCTTTAACGTATTTCACCAATCAATTGAATATCACAGAAACCATGAATGGAGACAAAGCTTTCTATAGCTCAGGCTCACATTGTTTGGACTTGTTTGCTTTGATTGGTGGCATGAGATACCATGTAGACCAACTATATGCTACGTTCTTGAAAGCCTACTACGAAGACCGTCATATCGCATTAAGGGTTTTATTTTATGCGAGAGACGTTAAAAGTGGTTTGGGTGAGAGAAGGATTTTCCGTATTCTTCTCAATGGATTGGGTAATTTCTACCCCGAAGTGGCTAGAAAACTACTACCAATCATTGAGACATACGGTCGATATGATGATTACTTCGCATTCATTGGAACCCCGGTTGAATCCGACGTTATGACCCTTATCGAACAACAATTAAAGGCAGATTTAGCCAATAAAGAAGCTGGTCAACCAGTCTCATTATTGGCTAAATGGATGCCCTCTATTAACACAAGTAATTCAGAGACAAGAAGGCTTGCGAATGTAATCTGTGAAGCTTTAAAATTATCAAAAGCAGATTACAGAAAACAATTAACTTATTTAAGAGATGGGTTAATTGTGGAAAACAACTTGAGAACCAAAACCCCAGTTGAAGACTATCAATCTGTCCCAACCAAAGCCTTATTTAAGTATAAAAAAGCATTCATTCGAAACGATGCCGATCGATTCAATGCGTTTATTCAAAATAAAGCACCTAAAAATATGAGCACACTGTATCCTTATGAAATTGTAAGAGATGCGATTGAACAAGATGAAGTCGATGAAACCACCAAAGCCCTCTATCAAAAACTATGGGACAACTACCCTAGAGTCGATTTGGATGCTCAAACCATTGTGGTACGAGATGGGTCTGTTTCGATGTATGATGGAGGTGCGATTTATGTCGCCACATCTCTCGCAATCCTCGCCTCTGAGATGCTTACCGGACCATTTAAAAATAAATTTATTACTTTTAGTTCTAGACCACAGCTGGTTACACTAGACAAAGGTGATATTTATGATAAAATAATGACAGCTATGCATTACGGAGACTGTTCAAATACCAACATTAAGAAGGTATTTCAATTGATTCTGGATATGGCTAAGCAAAAAGATGTGAAAGCTGAGGATATGCCAAAGCGAATCTTAATCATCTCCGACATGGAGTTTGATGGAGATACACATGGTATGTCATCCTATGAGTATTTCAAAACTGAATATGCTAAAAATGGATACGAATTGCCCGTTGTCGTATTCTGGAATGTTTGCGCAAGACGCGTTCAACTACCTGCCTTAGAACAAGACCACGTAATTTTAGTGAGTGGTGCATCACCGCATGTATTTGATAGTATTGCAAAAAATCAATCGATTGACCCTTATGCGTTTATGTTAGAAACCCTTAAGAAGTATGAGGTGATTGATCAGTTATATTAAAAGGAAAGGTGAACAGAATTGTCAAAAACATTCCCCAGAATCAACATGAAAGCAACCGGCAAAAACATTGAATCACTACGCAAACAAAAGAATCTATCGGTGAAGGAAATTCAAGAAGTCTTTGGATTCGAATCGCCACAAGCCATTTATAAATGGCAATAGGGAGATTCTCTGCCTTCAATAGATAACTTAGTTGTCTTAGCGACCGTCTTTGAAGTATCCATTGTGAACATCCTAGTCATCGATTAGGATGTTTTATTTTTCTCAACAAAACCAACATAAAAAGGATTACAATATAAATAGATAATCAATTCAATTGGGAGGTTTTTAACATGGAAAGACCATACATGCATTGGGAAGAAGCCAAGTCTTTTATGATGGCCGCATTTATGAAAGTCGGTGTCCCTCAAAAAGACGCCGAGGTTTGTGTAGATGTTTTATTGGAAAGCGATCGAAGAGGGATTGAATCGCATGGGATCAACCGCTTTAAACCGTTTTATATTGACCGTATTATGAAAAAGATACAAGAACCAGTGACGCATTTAGAAATACTTAAAGACACCCCAACCACCGCTGTCATTGATGGCCACAATGGTATGGGTATGGTGATTGCTCATAAAGCGATGTGTATGGCCATCACGAAAGCCAAACAATTGGGCTTAGGCATGGTGGTCGTTAGGAACAGTACGCACTTTGGAATAGCTGGATATTACGCAACGATGGCGACGGAGCATGGTTTGATTGGCATGACTGGGACCAATGCCAGACCATCCATCGCACCGACCTTTGGTGTTGAAAATATGTTGGGCACCAACCCACTCACCTTCGCTGTCCCAACCGACGAAGCATTTCCATTCGTATTAGATGCAGCAACCTCGATTACCCAACGTGGTCGAATTGAATATTATGCCAGAAATCAACAACCAACCCCAGCCGGATTGGTCATTGGTAGAGATGGCACAGCTCAAACCAATAGTAAACAAATATTATCCGACTTAGTCAGTGGAAAAGCAGCCCTATCACCCCTAGGGGGCATCGGTGAAGAACTCGCCGGGTATAAAGGCTATGGTTACGCTACTTTGGTAGAGATTTTTTCGAGTGCTTTACAAGCAGGCTCCTTCCTTCATCAACTCAGTGGGGTTGCTGAAGATGGCACAGCAAGGCCAATTCCAGTCGGACACTTCTTTCTCGCTATCAACCCAGAATTCTTCATGGGTTTGGAAAATTTGAAACACACCACGGGTGAAATTTTAAGACAACTCAGAGCCTCCGAAAAGGCCCCGAACCATGATCGAATATACACGGCAGGCGAAAAAGAGTACCTTACTTGGTTAGAGCGTAAAGATAAAGGTGTTCCGATTGGTGAAGAGCTTCAAAATGAGTTCAAACAAGTCAGAGATCTATTAAAGTTAGATATCCGATTCTCTTTTGAAAAGCCTTAGTTTTTGACATAGTTTCGAAGGCCATATTATGGTATGATATTCATACAAGTGAGGTAACCAATTATGCGCATTTTAGTTTCAGGTGGTTTAGGATTTATTGGATCACATACCGTTGTTGAATTGTTAAACCACAAACACGAAGTCGTGATTATCGATAACTTATATAATAGCCAAATCAGTACGCTACACAAAATCGAACGCATTTCTGGGAAAAAACCAGCCTTCTATGAACTAGACGCGACGGATTATGAAGCACTAGAAAATGTATTTCAAAGCTATGATTTTGATGGCATCATCCATTTCGCTGGGTATAAAGCTGTCGGTGAATCGGTGAGAAAACCGCTTGAATATTATTACAATAATTTAGTGTCCACCATTAATCTTGCAAAACTAGCGGTGATCAATCAAGTACCTAAATTCATCTTTAGTTCATCAGCAACCGTCTACGGTGATGGCACATCCCCATTCAATGAAAGCATGCCATTACTAGAAAGAACCAATCCGTATGGTGAAACCAAAGCGATGAGTGAACGCATCTTAACCGACGCTACTAAAGCCAATCCAGGTTTAAACGTGGTTTTACTAAGATACTTTAACCCAATTGGTGCTCACCCATCTGGATTGATTGGTGAAGTACCGAATGGTATTCCAAACAACTTAATGCCTTATGTCACCCAGGTTGCGAAAGGCTTAAGAGAAAAACTCAATGTCTTTGGTAATGACTACGATACTATTGATGGTACAGGCGTTAGAGATTACATCCATGTCGTGGATTTAGCTCAAGGCCATGTTGCAGCATTAGAAGCGAACATCAGTGGCGTTGAAGCCGTTAATTTAGGTACGGGTAAAGGTACTTCCGTATTAGAAATTATCCAAGCATTTGAACAAGAGAATAACATTAAAATTCCTTATGAAATAGTCTCAAGAAGACCTGGTGATATCGCTGTATCTTACGCCGATACAACCAAAGCTAAAAACCTCTTACAATGGGAAGCGAAACTCAACATTAAAGATATGGTCAGAGACGCCTGGCATTTCGAGAGTAACTTAAAATAGGTTGAAAGGCACGCAAACTTGTGTGCCTTTTGTTCAATTTGAGATTGAGGGTGTAAAAAATGAAAAAGAAGCATATTCTAATAACCATCACAATTTTATGGACACTATTCATTTTTACACAATCCCTATTACCTGGGGATATTTCATCCGATCAAAGCGGCTTTATTGTCGATGTTCTATATCCTTTGGTCAATAAAATGGGTTTAATGATTCAAGTGAATGATTTTAGTTTCCTTATTCGTAAGCTAGCCCATTTTACAGAGTACTTCATACTAGGTCTACTGTTATGCATTCTATATATAGAAACCATAAAACCCAATAAACTATGGTTAATCGTCATCATTCATGGTGCAATCACAGCCTCAATCGATGAAACCATCCAATTATTTACACCCAATCGAAGTGGTGAAGTCAGAGATGTACTCATTGATATATCGGGTGTCATTATCGGGATGATTCTCACACAACTATGGATCAAACGTATTCGAAATCATAGATCAAAATAAAAAACCAAAATCGGCTGATTTTGGTTTTAAACGCTTTTTAGTTTGATGGTTGGATACTGTTTGAATAACGTTATTATGTCTTCAAACGTGCCTTCACTAAATTTCCCTGCGTGAACAAAGTAGGTAGACGTTCCCGTAGATATTAGAAGACCTTCATTAGAATAGATTACCCAAGCAATGGCGTATAAAGACTTATTATGAATACTTTGACCATCACTAAATCTATATGTAATCACAAAATCATGTTCGTTTAGGATGAATTCGAGCTCATTTAAATGATGAAAGAACCTTTTGGGGGCTCGAACATAATATTTGATGATATCATAGAGTCTAAATGTGTAATAAAAGACACCAGTCAATACAATGGCTAGGTTGATAGCATCATTCACATCGAACAAAAACCATCCGAAAATAACCATTACGAGTAAATAGATTGTTTGTATCAAAATATCTTTTACCCACAAAGGCTTTAACAATTTCTTCAACACATCGTCATTGGGTAAGTAGTTTACTTTGACCATTTATATCACCATCCAACCTAAGTATATAACAATTTGATGGGGAATTTACGATAATTTTGAAAGTTATGAAATATTTAGTATAATTGATTTAAGTCGGTAGGTGATTTTAATGTTAGTTAAACAACGTAAAGAGATAATCAAACAGTATTTACTCAGATTAACCATCACACCACAGGAATTGATGGGCTTTTTGGTGTTATCCGAACAACAACTCAGAGAGTACGCTTCCGGTAAACCGTTCTTTGAAGATGAACGATACATCGATTTTATCGAGTTCATTGGTATTGATAAATACTACATTGGCTATACTGAACCGAAAACTGAAACAGCGATTGGTTCACCGCTTTCCTTATTTTTTCCGAATAGAGGCGTACCTAATCAACCCATGAGGGCTTTACGTCATTTATTATCCAATCTTTTTACAAGAACGAGTAAAGAATATCGACGTGAGTTTGCTCCTAAACATTTGTTTGAGAAGAACTTTGGCTATACCGAGCCTTTTATCTATAAACAAGTATTGATCAGTTTGTTATTGGTTTTCGGATTGAGTTATCTGATGGCAGACCTAACCGTTGTACAAAATGTTGCGTTAGGGTTATCTATACCGTTGACATTACTTATATTGGTCTATGAATTTGATAAACACGATCAATTGAATTTAAGGGACGTATTGGTTTTATTTGTGGTAGGTGGGATTGTATCAATGGGTATTACCTATTGGATTAGAATGTTCACTGGTTATCCAGATGGGTTAGTAGGCGATTTAATGACGGGATTTGTAGAAGAAACCGCTAAACTCATCACTGCCATTGTCTTCATCCGAAAAATCAAGTTTAGAAATGTTTACACAGCCTTTGTTTTAGCTTTCGCCATCGGCGCTGGGTTTGACGCATTCGAAACCATGGAGTATGGCATCAACGCCATTTTCTCTACGGGGGACTACTTCCAAGGGACCATTACACTCGCCTTTAGAAGTGTATTATCCTTTGGGATTGGACACCATTACTGGACTGCCATTATTTTCGCGACCCTCGCAGGGTTATCTAAGTCATACAAAGTCGACTTTCACAAACTATACCATCCGACCTTCGTCTTGGTTTATATATTCATCATTTTATTTCACGCGATGTTCAACCATATGCCTTTATGGATTGAAATATTGATGGCTATATTTGGATTGATTGTATTCCCATATATGGGGTATCAATTCTATCTAAAACGATACACGGAACTGCCAATTGAGACGGTTCAAACCGAACCAGACGTTCCAACCTATCTTCCGAATTAACCATAAATACCGACATATCGATTCTATGTCGTCAAAATATTACCAATAATTACAGGAGGCAATACGTATATTAATGGTAATCAATTTGAAATAAAACGCTTGAATGAATCTTAGTGTTCATCATGTATAAAGTACGATTGGTACGTGTGACGTTCGAAAAATAAAGCACTGAAATACATTATCAAAATATTAACACATTTATTATTTAATATTGTGAAATCAATTTTTCATGTTATAATTTACGAGGTTATAATTAATGATAAACGTTGAAAGGATTCAAATATGAGTTTAAATAAAAAAGCTACCACTACACTTATATACACCATAATAATCATGTTAGGATTTGTCGTCTTTAGAGTATTTTACGACGTATCTTATTATATTTACACACCTCTGTTTTTCATCTCATTAGCAGTGGGGACATTCATGATTGTGTATTACCAAAAAACAGGTAAACCCGTCTGTAAGTCGTGTCGTAAGAACATGAAATTGGTTGACAAAAAACTCATCAATCAAGATGAAGAAATTCGTTATGGTCAATTTGTGTTTATCTATAAATATGAATACGAGTATCAGTGTCCACATTGTAAAGAAGTTGCACACGTCAATAAAACCATTAAAAAATAAGCTCAGCGGCAACCCCGCTGAGCTTTTATTAACTCGCTGAACGACTTGAACTCTCTGAGTATATCATTGAGTACATCAGTCCAATGGCGAACATTACCATCAATTCGTACACCGTATCATCGATGACATGTACGATAGCGACGCCACTCGGGACAAAAGCATTGATGAATTCATTGATTTCAACTTTTCCAATGATTTCCTTTTGCTGGTCGAGATTACGTCTAGATAACGTGAAGGTATCACCTAATTGGTCAATCATATAATCATTCATTATTTTGGTTTTAAATCGATATTTTTTACCCCAATGAGACATTGAATATTTCATGATCAAATCATTTCGATAAGATAGTTCAATGGTACTAAATGAGGTTTTGATTTGATAATTGCTGTTATTCAAACTGAAATACCGCCCTGATTTGATCATATCGATGTTTTTACCTTCGACAGTTGAAATCAGTTTATATCGATTATAAGGGAAAACATAGCCTTTGGTTAATGCATTCGTGATAACCACTTTTTCATAAGATGAATCATAGGTAAATGAATTGGTTATTACACCAATATCTATGGTTTGATAATTTTGTGAATGAACAGGGTGATTGAAAACTTTAAAAATACGTTTTTCACGAAGATTAAAGAATCGATACTCTTTGATCAGTTGACCTATATCATATATGGTTCTACCCTTAGGGACTAATTCAAATACCAGTTTTTGAACGATTTCAGGATAATAGCAATCGGTATATGGATAGTCTATGGATGTGAGAAATGCTTTCAATCTTTTAATAAAACGTTGTGTAATAAACATGAGATATCACCCTAACAACATGATAACACACTATTCATAAGAAAATTTTTGATAACAAACAATATCTTAAAAAATAAAACACCACTCAGCAAGTTCGTAACCTACCATACGCTGAGTGGTGTTTTATTATGCCTTTTGTCTTTTCAATAAGAAAGGTACATAGATGAGTTGGAATAATAATGCTATGGATACCATAAATCCTACTACCCAAAAATCGCCTAAGAATGCATAAAGCGGTGCGACCTCATGAGGTATTTCTCTTAAGAACAGGTGATTGCTGTCGAGCAAGAAATTCAGTGGATAGATTACAATCGAGTATATCAATAAAATGAGACTGGATTTTAACAAATCTTTATAGGTGAATTTGAATTTGACAACGACCAATAAATAGATGTTGCCAAGTAAGAATAAACCATGGTTACCAAAGTAGTGTAAAAATCTAAAATGCGGGAAGTTATAACCTAAATCAGCGATGATTAAAGATAATAACGCCCCAGAAATAGCCCATGGGAAAATGATTTTAAATGTCTTTTCGTTCTTAGTCCATAAGGTATAAGCGGTCACATACATGCTGATGGCACAGACCCCTAAAGGTAATAAAGAGGTTTGAAATCCACCTTTGGATAAACTCCACCCATAAAATGTCCATTCAAGGATAATCATTAATAGGGCGACACCACGTCTGAGATACAAATCAGTTTTACCTGTTATTTTATCCCTAAAGACCACTATTAAAACAATACTAACCAAGATCCATAAAATCGAAAAGAGATGCGACAAACCAAACCAAGTAAACCCTTGATACGCTTCATTGAACATCAAAATCACCATGCCTTTTAGTGTTTATACGATTGTGTTTTTTCTGGATATAAGAAGGCACCGATGGTTGAAATCGCGGTAGCGGCTTCACCCAAACCAGTGGAAATCATTTTTTTCTTACCGTGATAGGTGACAGAGTTACCTACAGCGAAAATGCCTGCTCTTGTGGTTTCCATATTGGACTTCACTTTGATAAGGCCTTTATCATCAAGTTCAAAACCCCATTCAGACAAATTGTGTTTGGCAGGACTAGATCCATAAAACACAAATAATGCATCACAAGGGACATCCATAATCGAGTTGTCTTCCGTATTTTGAATGGTTAGATAATCCACTTTATCATAACCAATGAACCCCTTAGGTGCGTATGGTGTCAAAACACGTCCCACTTGTTTGATTTTATCAACGCTGTATTCATGCGCTCTAAAGTCATTTCTTCGGTGGATTAATGTCACCTTTTTCGCAACCTCAGCGAGGGTTAAAGACCAGTCCACCGCGGAGTCTCCACCACCAAGAACAATCAATTCTTGGCCTTCAAAATCATGGACATCTTTGACATTATAATAAATGTTTGATTTTGAATCCGCTTCAGGAACTTCAAGTAATCTCGGTTCAAACGTACCCCCACCATTGGCTAAGAGAATGGTTTTGGTTAAAAATACCCCTTGATTGGATTCTAATACATAGTGGTCATCGACATAATCAATTGAAATGGCTTTGGTGTTTAATCTTAAAGGGACATCTTCAGCGTATTCGCTGTATTGATCAAATAATGTCGCGATTAAATCACCAGCATTGATCTTTCGATACCCAGGCATATCATACACCATTTTTTGTTTATATAGATTGAGTGTACCCCCATATTCGAAGGAAGACTCCAATAGACAAGCTTTTAGTTTGTGCATTCCGGCGAGGGTTGCAGCATATAAACCCGCAGGACCTGCCCCAATGATAATCGTATCATACATAAAAATAACCTCACATATTTGTAAGTATAGCACTATTCCATTGATAAGAGAATAACCAAATGCATTGAATATCAAAGTATTTTGTTTTAAGATGAATATATCATCGCTAATGAGCTCTATTACCGAGGCTTATTTATATTATTTTTTAACTGGTGTATAGTGATAACGTTATCATAACAAAGCCATTTTGTGAAAAACGTTTTCATTATAGAAACGAATGCATTTCATTTGAAATATCGATATAATGGGCTTGTCGATAACCGATTATAACAAATACATATATAGGAGGAGTCTCTCATGAAAAAATGGGAAGGTTTTAAACTGGGCAATTGGGCGAATACCGTCAATGTCCGTGACTTTATCGTAGAAAACTACGAGGAATATTTAGGGGATGAATCATTTTTAGTAGGTCCAACAGATGCATCCACAAAACTCAACAACATGTTCATCGATTTGCTTAGACAAGAAAAGGAAAATGGTGGGGTATTAGAATGCGATACTGAAGTCGTATCGTCCATCACTTCTCATGGTCCGGGCTATATTGAAAAGAGCTTAGAAAAGATTGTTGGTTTACAAACGGACAAACCACTCAAACGTGCCTTTTTCCCTTATGGTGGCATTCAAGTGGCAGTTAAAGCAGCTGAAGCTTATGGTTTTAATGTTAAACCTGAATTGGTTCATATCTTCAATGAATACCGTAAAACACATAACCAAGGTGTATTCGATGTCTATAATGAAGAAATCAGAGCGGTACGTTCCTCTGGGGTTGTTACTGGTTTACCGGATGCTTATGGTAGAGGTAGAATCATCGGTGACTACAGAAGAGTCGCTTTATATGGGATTGACTATTTAGTTCACGAAAAAGAACAAGAGAAGAAAACCTGGGTTTATCCAATGACTGAAGAAACCATCCGCGCCATTGAAGAAACCACTGAACAAATCAACGCGTTACACAGACTTAAAAAGTTAGGCGATATCTATGGATTTGATTTATCACGTCCTGCAGAAACCGCTCAAGAAGCCATTCAATGGTTATATTTTGCATACCTAGGCGCTGTTAAAGAACAAAATGGTGCAGCGATGTCATTAGGTAGAACCGCAACCTTCTTAGATATCTACATTGAAAGAGACATTAAGAATGGTTTAATCACTGAAGTCGAAGCCCAAGAAATGGTGGATCATTTCATCCTTAAACTTCGCATGGTTCGTTTCGCAAGAACACCTGAATACAATGAATTATTTACAGGTGACCCTACTTGGGTAACAGAAGTGCTCGCAGGGATGTGTGACGATGGTAGAAGCTTCGTAACCAAAACCACCTTCAGATACCTTCAAACTTTATACAACTTAGGCACCTCTGCTGAACCAAACTTAACTGTTTTATGGTCAGATAGACTGCCTGAAAACTTCAAAAAGTTCGCAGCGAAAGTATCCATCGATACCTCATCCATTCAATATGAAAATGATGAAATTATGCGTCCGGGACACACCGATGACTATGCCATCGCGTGCTGTGTATCGCCTATGGCTATCGGTAAAGAAATGCAATTCTTCGGTGCTAGAGCGAATTTAGCCAAAGCATTGTTATATGCGTTAAATGGCGGTAAAGACGAAATCTCAGGTAAGCAAATCGCGCCAAAGAGTGACATATATCAAGGCGAATACCTTGACTATGATAAAGTCAAAGCGGTGTATGATGTGACCCTTGACTGGCTTGCACAAGTGTATGTGAATACATTAAATATCATTCACTACATGCATGACAAATATGCGTATGAATCGTTTGAAATGGCATTACATGACAGAGATGTGGTCCGTAATTTCGCAACCGGTATGGCAGGATTATCGGTGGTTGCTGACTCATTATCGGCGATCAAATATGCCAAAGTTAAACCAATCTATGACGAAAATAACGGCCTCATCGTTGACTTTGAAATTGATGGCGATTTCCCAATGTATGGTAACAACGACGATCGCGTCGATGACATCGCGGTTGAACTCGTCAACAGCTTTATGAATAAAATCAGAAAACACCCTACGTATCGTAAGAGTGTACCAACCATGTCTGTCTTGACCATTACTTCAAACGTGGTTTATGGTAAAAAGACTGGTAACACCCCAGATGGTAGAAGAAAAGGCACACCGTTCGCACCAGGTGCAAACCCAATGCACGGTAGAGACAAATCAGGCGCTTTAAAATCCTTAATGAGTGTTGCGAAAATCCCTTGCGAATCCTGTGCAGATGGTATTTCAAACACCTTCACCATTGTCCCACAAGCATTAGGTAAAGAAGAATCTTATGACTTTGAAAACGTCATGAGAGCAGATATCAAGAGTGAAAACTTGGTGTCCATCTTAGATGGTTACTTCCTATCTGGTGGCTATCACTTAAATGTCAACGTCTTACTCAGAGAAAAGCTCATTGAAGCGATGAATAACCCTGCTTTATACCCTAACCTAACGATTAGAGTTTCAGGTTACGCTGTCAACTTCAGCTTGCTCACGAAGGAACAAAAATTGGATGTTATCGCAAGAACGTTCCATGAATCTATCTAGTTTAAACGTTCACTCGATTGAAACCATGGGCGCATTCGATGGCCCAGGCATCCGCTATGTTTTATTCCTTCAAGGCTGCCCATTTAAATGTCAGTTTTGCCACAACAGAGACACGTGGGATACGAGTATTAACAAAATCAAAACGCCTGAAGAAGTACTCGCCGATTTCAATCGATACAAGTCATTTTATAAGCATGGTGGCATTACCGTATCTGGTGGTGAACCCCTCTTACAAATCGACGCTCTGATTGAACTATTTAAACTCTTTAAATCACACAATATCCACACCGCCATCGATACCGCTGGCGCAACCTTCAACCCAAACAATACCGAAAAAATGGATGAGTTGATGCGTTATACAGATTTAATCTTACTAGATATCAAACACATGGATGAGGGTTCACATCAAACCTTAGTTGGTGCCTCTAATAAGAATGTACTCGCGTTTGCGAGATACTTAGATGCCTTAGATAAAACCGTCTATATCAGACATGTCTTATTGCCGGGGATTACGGGCACACCCACCCAACTGAACGCTTTGAGAAACTTCTTAGATACGCTACACAATGTCAAACAAATCGATATTTTGCCGTATCATACCAAAGGCATTTCTAAATGGAAAACCTTAGGTTTTGAATATGCTTTGATGGACCTAAGAGAACCAACCAAAGAAGAAATCTATGAAGCCCATGATATCTTAAAAACAGCCTATATTTACAAGAAATGAGCTAAACCAAGCATACATCACTGTGCTTGGTTTTTTTCTTGGTTGACAAAATATAGTATCTTGCTATACAATATACCCGTATCTTGCATAACATAATACTAGGGGGATACGTCATGGCCAATAAAGCTCAAATCATCAAGGGTTTTTTAGAAGGCTTCGTTTTGGAGGTACTTTCAAAGGAACCATTGTTCACCCATGAAATCATCGAACGACTCGATACCATGGGATATAAAAACTTAAGCGAGGGTACCATATACCCACTGATGTTACGATTAGAAGCACAATCTTTTATCGTGTACACCAAAGTACCTAACCCATTAGGACCTATGAAGAAACGATATGAAATCACGAAAGATGGTTTTGAAGAATTGGCCAACATTAAAGCTATTTGGGCAGAATTTAGAACCATTTCCGATGATATATTAGGAGGTAAATGACATGTTTGTATTATCTGGTGAGTATTTAAATCGGTATAAGAAAGTCAAAAGAGTCATTAAGAAACAAACCCGTTCTAGCGTGAAAAGATCAGAAGCTTTACAAGACCTATATAACATCTTTATAGAGCTAGAAATGACAGGTGGTTCTTTAGATGAATTTATGAATTTACGTACCTATACGACAGACATCATCGCAACCTTACCGAAGAAGAACAAATATATTCGATGGGGTGTATTATCGGGATTAGGGATTGTTTTGATATCCACCATTGTCTATTTAGGTTTATATATACAGGAGTTACAAAAGTATACGGTGTTGGCATCCCCTTCGGTTGAATTACTCAATAGAACCATTATTCAATGGGATCCCATTGAGCATGCTGATGGGTATCGTATTTATGTCGATGGTATGTTAAGAGACAACATAGAGGAGACCAGTTATAATTTGTATCATTTGGATTACGCCCGTTCTTATACCATCGAAGTTGAAGCCTACAGCAATCAAAAATACTTCAAAAAGAGTGTCCGAGTACCTATGTTGGTTTCAACCCCGAGAAAACAAAGCCAAGTGTATGACTTTGGTCAGTTTGTTCAAACATTGATATTTGATGATAACCACAGTGCGCATGTCTTAATTTCACCAAACTATACAGGAACTTACCGATTGACACCATCTATGATGGATGATCATTATGCCTACTATTTAGAAGATTTAACCACACAAGACAATGTTTTGATGTTAAAATCGACTGATTATTTCAGTGTTTTATTAGAAAGTGATCGCGTCTATGAACTCACAGTCAATGATATGAGAAAACTAAATTTGACCATCACGATTGCTTTATCTGGAGAAGAAAAATACGACAACCTTGAAAACCTCAATAAGACGATAACAAGAGATACATCCTTCTTTGTAGAATACCAAAACTTATCAGGTGAAGATCAATATTATCAATATACAGGTGACCCTGTTCAAATCAGAGCCTATCAAGGTTTAGCCTATGAAGGTATCGGTCATTACGTTGTATTTTTAGATGACAATGTCATCAAAATTCATAAAACCGCGACACGAGTTATTTTCAAGATAACCCATGATGGACCGGGAGAAGCTACGATTGATTTTGAGCATATGACCACGGATGTAACCAACCTATCCATCCATCAGACGTTTACGTTAACCGGAGATCCCCAAATCATAACACATACGTTCACAGGTGCATCCGATATCATTATTCATTCAGGTGAGCAAAGGTATGGGATCGCCATCTATACATATGATGGTACACTTGTAAGGGCCATGGTTCATTCAATTTCTGCAACGGAAATGGTTTATGAAGTACCATCGGTTTATATGGCGCAACCAGTAACTATTGTGATTTTTACAATACCAAGCGATGAACCACCAGGCACAGGACCTTCTACGATTACCATTCAACCTAGTGTATAAAAATAAAAGCACGATTTCTGACGAAGAATTCGTGCTTTTTGTTACGTTTACGAATGATTAATCAACCCATTGAGTATTTAGACAGTCTGCTTGTTCAGGTCTGTCATAGATATTGATGAATAGCGCTTCTCTCAAGTTAAGCGTAATATTGGATAAATCATGGATAGGATTCAGCTTTTTAAAAACAATTGTAAAGAGTGTTTGTTCGCTGCTTAATCTCGTTTGAACATTCATGTAATTGAAGGATATATGACCATCCATTTCGTGATGGATACCATCTAGATGGTAGATAACATCTACGAGTTGATACTGACTTGTTTCGTATAACAGTGACAAATCCAGCCCATTCAGTGAAATATCCCCAGATAAAACAACATCCATTTGAAGTTCATCCCAGTTTTCATTTAAAACTTTTAAGATGAATCCATTTTTAAGCGTTTGATACACAGGGTATAGTGTTGTTGTTTCTATAATGGGTCCATAAAATAAGGCACTATGGGCTTGAGATAAAGCCCATCCAAGGTGTTCTAAACCAAGTTTATGATGAATTGGTAGGGATTCAATCCCTTCACCATAATAACCAAAATCATGGGTTGTCAGTGAGGCATCATACACATAATTGATGATATAAACTTGTTGTTGGAAATTGGATAACGTAAACCACTTTTGAATAAAAGAAGTAAGGTCAGCACTATGTCGATTTTTCTCGACATAGATATCATAAAAATAACGCGTCACATCATGAACAAAGAGAGTCAAAGGTAATATCATTTTGGGACTCAATTTAGACCCTACATAAACATACTCAGCATCCACTTCAAAGGTTTCACCAGTAACGTCTATCAAATATTGCCACTCGATATCAGATGTATACCGATAGTAAAATGTTTGATTGTGATAGAACAAATCGACGTTCTCTGTGATGGGTAAAGTAACCACTTGATAATCTGTAATCCAATTCGTATAAGCAGATAATCCCGTATTTTTAGCTTTCATATAATCGTAAAATGGTTTTAACGTGGATACCAATGTGTCTGAAAATAGTTCAAAGTTGAACAACAACGATACTTTGTTGTATTGGATACGAATGGTTTGAGGACCAGTAAGCATAAATTTAGAAAGATCTGATTCACTGATCATAGACTGTTTTACAGTCACGATTTCTGCATCACCATTATCTCTTAAAACGCGAATAGACAGATCCTCATAAGAAAACAATCCGACGATCATTTGATTTTGGTCTGAATTTACGAAGATGTCATATCCAATGATTGGCGATTTAGATGAACAACCAGCGATGACTATCATTGATAACAACCACAATGATGCAAGCAGGATTTTTTTGATCTTATATGTTTTCATGTCTTATCTACCTCTATAACCAGTACCAGCCAACATAGTAGTCGCCTACTTTTATGACCACATAAGCATCCAACTGAAGATTGATGAACTGCGTACCATAGACATACGCTGTAACCCCAGTCGGTAGTTTGGATTCAGCCCAAATCTCATCCCAGGTATTAAATGTACCATAGGTAGAGGCGATGTATGGGATGGCGTTGATTTCATCTAAAGTCAATGGTGTTTCAGACGTGTAATGTAATAAATACTCATAATTATGATAAGCTATTGCCTCTTTGACTGTTTTCGCTAATGTGAGGATGTCATAGAGTTCGTATCCATCATTATTTTTTTTCAAAAGAAATAACAATTCTTGGCCGGTTGTAGTGATAACGACATAACTCTCGATGGTATCGACATGGAGGTTAGCAGCGAGTGTATTCAAATCCCCAACCATTAGAGCTGCGATACCCAACGAATCGGAAGCGATTGAAGCGATACTATCTTCGTATTGGCTGAGTTTCACTTGAATGAGGCTTTCTGGGGTATCCCAAGTCTTTTGTTCCATCCCATCTTTCACATAAACTTTACCATTCAGCGCAGAAACTAGGGCGTTATAACTCCAAAGCTCATAAACCATTTGACCTGAAGCGTTACGGTAAGCTATAGGGATATTGGCAGAGGTTGTATCAATACCAAAATCCATCGTGAAATTCGAACGATTATCATCGGTATACGATGACAAAATGCCTTGATTAATCGGTACTGAGCCTGAAATTCCGGCGATACCTAAATCGGTATTCGCTTTTTGTAAGAAATCATAATAGTTGCTTGGGAAAGCAACATCCACTAAATTGATTTCGATTTTCACATAGTTGTTATGATCAATCAAGCGTTGCTCATATTGAGACTTTAGTTGTTGTGCCATGGTTTGAAAGGCCTGGTTGCCACTGGATGAATAGGTCAAATCCAAAGCAATCACAGTATAATTTGAAGCATTACCACGTTCATAATACCCCTCAGTGATGGCTCGATTCACCGCTTGTTCAAAGAGAGATACGGCTTTGTCTGGAACGAAACCATAGTTATCCTGTCCATACTTAATTAAAATGTCTGCCCCTGCAGGAAGTGTTCTGATTGTTACACCATGAGGCACATCGATGAAGAAATTAGTTCTTAGTAAAGTATAAACAGGCAGATAAATTTTCGCTTGATTCACTGCGGCTTCATAACGATCAAACCCATAATACAAGGCTTGTCTCATCTCTTTATACATCAAAATAGGTTCAGGAACAAAGTTTGGATTAATTGTAACATCCGGGTGTGATTCGATGTAGGCATCTCGTCGTTCTTCTGTACCAAACCCATTAATTACCAATCGATAAGTTGTTGCGGATGGTATGGTACTTACTCGACTGTCTAAAGCATATTCGAGGGTACGGTTTGTTGGTAAGTTAGCCATATCGAGTTTACCATCTAAAAATGCTTGGAAAATAAGGTCGGTACCAGTCATAAACTGATATTGTAAACCTGTAAAGTGATACATGTCTTTTAGTGGGTGATTCGAATTCTTTTTAAAAGTAAGTTGTTCACCCAAGGTCCAACTATCTAAATAGTAAATACCAGAAGAAGGTGTCGACTCAGGTGAGGTTGCGTACCCATTAGGGGTGAGTTTTTCTAAAAGTTGTTGGTTTAAAGGCGAGAGTAATGGTGAGGAAAACTGATACTTAACATCAAATGCTGATTTATCGGTTGTATACTCAATTTCTAAGGTGTTTGAACTACCCGAAGCCAATCTTAAACCAACTTGATTGATACCAATAGTACCTGCTAAAAATTCTGAAGCCCCTTTGACTTGGTTACTAACAAAATCGTTACCCCCTGTACGTGCTCTAAACCATTGTTGTTGCAAAGCGTATCGATAGGTCCATAAGAAATCCTCTGCATTTAGCACTTCATGACCACTTGGCAGACCCGCTAGGTTTGTATTTGGATGATAAGTCCAAACCAAATTATCTTTAACAGGAATTCGCCAAACTTTAGCGTATGTCTGTCCATTAATGACGTTTGGATTGACAGGGATTGGCTCAGATTCAGCCAAAGAAGGTTGAAGTTTAAACCCAGTCTTGGTGTCATCGAAGAAGTGATCATACAATGACCCACTGAATTGACTGATTATTGCTTCATCCGTATAATTATCACTTATCCAACTATTTAATGTGTATGGGTCTGTACTGTAAGCAGATCTAAATGTGAATTCATTTGCGTTTCCATAAGTGTTGCCTGACATCATAACTTGTGAATCATCGGTATTTAATTTAGAAAACGGTACACCAAAACCTAAGACAGCATTATGGGTTGGGCTGAATAATTCAACCCTATTGGAAAACATCATGCGTGTCGAGCCTGTAAATAGAGGTACGCCTGCGTAGACATTATCTAGTAGATAGTTTTCTGCGGCTGCATATATCTTCGCAATCTCGGTATAGTTTAACTCTGTAAAGTCATACAAACCATTGGCTTCTTGAAAAAACTCAAGCGGTACATCATTGGTCACATCAGGACCAATAACATCGACTTTGCCAACGATAAAAAGTTGAAGGTAAGCCACATCCAATAAACTGATCTGTCCATCACGATTGATGTCAGCCAGTTCAATCAAATCATCTTTTAATAATGCTTTTCCTGCCAAATGCAGTTGAATCATCAAAGCGTCTTGTATGGTTACTTGACCATCCATATTTAGGTCACCGAACTCACCGACATGAACTGCCATGAAGACATAAGATACGTCTGGAATCGCAGTGAATTGACTACTAGGTCCCATCATAATAATCTCATTGTTAAAGGTTTGATCTAAAGAGATGACATCGTATTGTCCGTATGGAATGTATGACTTAACCTTGAAGGACAACTCAAATAAAGTGTTGAAGCCTGTGATGGTTTGTTCGGTTTGACTGAACGCAACAGAAATGATGCCCGGGTTTTCAATGTTATAGACTAAACCTGGAAATTGACGCTGATCATAATTGAGACTGATTAATTCAAAAAGATTGGCATCGTAAAGCAGTCGCATCTGATAGCCTGCAACCGGATATGGTGTATCTAGAGTAACATTAATCTTAAAGGTGAGCCCATGGGATGTGTGGACATCCTCAGTGGATGAAACCACTGTTACAGCGGTATCCAAGGCTACCAATGTCGTGTAGCTAAAGACAAAAAAGCTCCAAAGACTGATTAAAGATACGATAAAAAACCGACGAATATATCGACGAATCATGATTCCACCTCCAATTTGAGACTAAAGTATTCAATTTCTGTTTAATTTATAAACATTTTACATCATTCATTATAAAAAGCAATACTTATTTTGATAGTCTAGAATCAATAAATAAAAAATGTGCAAATAAACGTATCTTCAATGATTGAATCTACATACTTGAGCATCGACAAATGTAACAATTGTAACATTTTCATTGAAAATTTCGCTGGAAAGACTATAATACAATTACAGGAGGTTAATGTATGCCAGATGAAACAGTGACATTTCTCACAAAAGCAAAAAAACTAATTACCCATAAAAAAAGAAGTGTCGCTGCTAGAGCAGATTTTATTCAAAATTTGGCACTAATCGGAATACTCAATATTGACGAGATTTGGCATCATATCCTAAGTCTTACCAAATTTCAAAGATTAGTAGATTATAAACCTGCTTATGATGGTGGGCAAGAAGCATATATATTCATCAAGAATATCCATGGTGAAGACATATATATAAAACTGAAAATTGAAATTCAAAACAATGAGGAAATATTGGTTTGTCTCTCATTTCACAAATGAATAACCACAGGAGATTGCTATGAAAAATATAATGAACACCTATATTAAAGAAACCACTACTACATTTCAAATCAATGATACGACCATTATAGTACCAGGTAAGAGAAGGTTCGATGCCACGACAAATGAACCTGTTTTTGATTATGATTTAGACAATGCCTTGCTGATTGAAGCAGGTAAAAAATATCGAGAATCTATTCATTTTGACGGAGAAAAACTCATTGAGTTTCGTAAAAAACATGATTTGACACAAGCATTGTTTGCAAAAATCTTAGGGATATCTAGAAAAACACTCATTTCCTATGAAAAAAATTATGCCATCCCAAACAATCAAAATCTAAAACTGATACAGTCAATGATTAAAGATGAAACTTTACTTGAAAAAATGTCAACTCATTTCAATGCCCCACTAACCTATAAAGAGATGGAGGTCATAGGTAACATTAGAGTTGAGGAATCTATGGATGAATATTCTGGTTTCCAAGCCATTAATGAAGACATACTGATTTCATTGATGTTATTCTTTTCGGACAAAGGTATATCTCAAACACGACTTCAAAAAGCAATGTTTTATAGCGATTTTCTCAATTATAAAACCACAGGTACATCATTAACTGGATTATATTATCGAAAGTTTCCTTTTGGTCCTTACTCAGAAGCATTAAATAAATTGACAGACGATTTGATTAGACTTGAAAAAATGACTAGAAAATTGGATTATTTGATGGTTTCGCAAGAGAAAGTTAATCTAGATTTTCTCACTGAACCTCAATTCGAAATTGTTAAAAAAATCAAACGATACATACAAAAGAATGATGCTAAAGCTGTTTCAGATGATTCGCATCTCCATAATGGATGGATTCATACAACTGATTTCGAAAAAATTTCCTATGAATTTGCAGTCGATATGTTAGATGACTTCTTGAACTGTGAATAAGAACATATGGTACTAAGCGTTTCTCATTATGAGAGACGTTTTATTTCAATCAGTATCGGTTTTCAAAAAATGTTATAATTAAAATAGAAAACTCAAAAAGGATGGCGATACTATGAAAGACGACGTAACGATTTCTTTAGAAGCAGAAAAACGACACATCAGTGAGATTGCAAGAAAGTATGACATTTTCGATCAAGAATTGGAACCTTTTGGGAAATGGGTTGCAAAAATTGAATCATCCGTTTATGACCGTTTAAAAGATAAACCCAATGGCAAACTTATTCTCGTAACAGCCATTACCCCAACCCCATTTGGTGAAGGTAAAACCACCATGACCGTGGGCTTGGTAGATTCGCTCAATAGCATTGGAAAAAAGACCATGGGGGCTTTAAGAGAACCTTCATTAGGTCCTGTTTTAGGGATGAAGGGTGGCGCAACCGGTGGCGGTTACGCACAAGTCTTACCTAAAGAAAAAATCAACTTACACTTTACAGGCGATATCCACGCCATTACAACCACACATAACTTTTTATCTGCAGCCATCGATAATTCATTACACTTTGGTAACCCGCTTCATTTAGACCTTGAAAAAATCACTTGGCCAAGAACATTAGACATGAACGACAGAGCCATTCGTGAGGTTCAAACAGAATACCGTAAAGACAAATTCATCATCACTGCAGCCTCTGAAATCATGGCTATTTTGTGTTTAGCAAAAGACATTAAAGATTTAAGACAACGCTTAGGGGATATTTTGATTGGCTATGATGTTGAAGGTAAAGAAGTCCACGCGAGAGCACTCAACATCATTGACTCGATGATCATTCTTTTACAAGACGCTTTGAAACCAAACTTAGTTCAAACCTTAGAACACAACGGTGTCTTAATCCATGGCGGTCCATTCGCGAACATCGCCCACGGCTGTAACTCAATTATCGCGACACAAACCGCTTTAAAACTCGCTGACTATGTCGTTACTGAAGCTGGATTTGGTGCGGACTTAGGTGCGGAAAAGTTCATCGACATCAAAACCAGATACTTGGGTGAAACCCCAAGTGTGGTGGTTGTGGTTGCGACACTGCGTGCCCTTAAATACCACGGTATGGCAGAAGGTTTATCCGATTTAGAAGCCTTAAAGATTGGGATCGCGAACTTAGAAAAACATACTTCTAATATTCGTAAATTCAACTTACCATATGTCATCGCGATCAATAAGTTTGCGAACGACCCAGATAATGAACTTGAATTCTTAATGGATTGGGCCAAGGATAACAACCACCCAATCAGCCTAGCAGAAGTGTTCTTGAAAGGTTCAGTAGGTGGACAAGACTTAGCTCAAAAAGTCGTTAAGCTTGCGGAAAATAAGCATGAAGTCAAACGTATTTATGAATTATCGGATGATTTGTTTGAAAAAGTTGAAAAGATTGCTCAAAATATCTATGGTGCGAACGCGGTGGTCTATTCACCAAAAGCACAAAGAAAACTCAAAGCACTCAATGAACAATACCATGACTACCCAGTTTGTGTCGCGAAAACACCACTATCTTTCTCGAACGATCCTAAACGCAGAGGCATGCCTCATGCCTTTGATTTAGCGATTGAAGATGTCCGTGTTTCAAGAGGTGCACGTTTTGTGGTTGTGTTAACCAAAGGCATCATCACCATGCCTGGTTTACCAGAAGTACCGAACGCAACCAAGATGTTCATCGATGACTTAGGCAACATTTCAGGCAAACTCTAAAGGAGGGTTTAATCATGATTTTAGACGGTAAAGGTCTAGCAAGACAAAATGAAATCACCCTCAAAGAAAAGGTTAAATCATTAAAACAAAAATTCGGATTTACACCCACTTTAAGGGTCATTTTAGTGGGAGAAAATCCCGCATCTATCGCTTATGTAAACTCAAAGAAAAAAGCGTGTGATCGTGTCGGTATCGATGGCGAAATCATTCGCTTACCCATCGATATTCAAGAAGAAGCACTGATTGATAAGATTGAATCCCTTAACCACGACCCTAAGGTCGATGGGATACTCGTTCAATTACCCTTACCAAAACACATCAATGAAACCTTTGTTTTAAACAAGGTATCTCCTGATAAAGATGTGGATGGTTTGCATACCATTAACGCAGGTAAATTGTTCACCAAACAACCTGGGGTCGTTCCTGCAACACCACTGGGTGTCATGATGTTACTTAATCATTATAAAATACAGACTGAAGGCAAATACGCTGTCGTCGTTGGCAGATCTAATCTAGTTGGGATGCCACTGGCGAAACTGTTGAATGACGCCGACGCGACAGTAACAGTCGTTCACCGTAAAACCACTGATTTAGCATCCTTTACCAGACAAGCCGATATCTTATGTGTCGCGGTTGGGAAACCCAATTTCATCACCAAAGACATGGTTAAACCAGGAGCTGTTGTCGTAGATGTCGGGATCAACCGTGTTGGTGATATCTTGGTTGGTGATGTGGATTTTGAAGGGGTTAAAGATGTTGCATATTACATCACACCAGTCCCTGGTGGGGTTGGTCCAATGACCATTTCAGCACTGTTATTTAACGTGCTATTTCAATATGAGGTAAAACACCATGATTGATCGCTATTCAAGAAAAGTAATGAAGGAACTTTGGAGTGAAAAAGCCCGATACGACGCTTTATTATTGGTCGAAAAAAAGGCTTCTGAAGCGTGGTTTAAATTAGGGCTCATTACCCAATCCGAACTCAAAGACATTCTTGAGGCGACCTATGATTTAGATGAAGTCAAAGCACTAGAAGCTGAAACTAAACACGACATCATCGCGTTTACGCGCAACTTATCCGAACGGATGACAAGCGATGCGAAAAAATGGATTCATTACGGATTAACATCTACAGATGTTGTCGATACAGCCTATGGGGTTGTGTTCAAAAAAGTGAATGAGGTTTTATTGTCTGATATCGAAGCATTCATGGCTGTATTAAAGAAAAAAGCTTATCAATACAAAGATACCATTTGCGTCGGTAGAACCCATGGGATACATGCAGATTTGACATCCTTCGGCCTAAAATGGGCTTTATGGTACGATGAAATGGGTCGTAATCTTAATCGATTTAAAGCCGCATGTGAAGACATCGAAATGGGGAAAATCAGTGGTGCTGTTGGCAATTTCGCCAATGTGCCACCCTTTATACAGGATGATGTATGCGCATCTTTAGGTTTAAAATCCGCATCGATTTCAACCCAGGTTTTACAACGAGATTCCCATGCGCACTACATCCATGTGCTCGCATTGATCGGTTCGACTTTGGAAAAAATCGCGGTTGAAATCCGTCATTTATCGCGTACCGAAGTGGGTGAAGTGAGAGAACCTTTTAGTCAAAAACAAAAGGGCTCATCGGCGATGCCACACAAGAAAAACCCAATCACCAGCGAAAATATTTCAGGGTGCGCAAGGCTTTTAAGAGGGTATACAATCCCAGCTTTTGAAAACATCGCTTTATGGCATGAGAGAGACATTTCACATTCATCGGTTGAACGTGTCATATTCGCTGACGCCACCACTTTGTTAGACTATATTTTAGTCCGTTATATGGATACATTAGAACATCTAAACGTCTATCCAAATCAGATGTTAGAAAACATTGAATTCACGAAAGGTGCACTCTATGCACAACGATTCATGAATGTTTTAATAGAGAAGTATCAATACCACCGAGAAGAAGCTTACGATTTCATTCAAGGGGTAGCGAGCTACGCCATTGAACATCGAGTCGCGATATCCGATTTACTCCAAAACCATGAAGATTTCAAATCGGTTCACCCGATGACTCAATCAGACATTGAAGCAGCGATGTCGAACGACTATTATTTAAAACAAGTCGATTCGATTTACGCTCGCGTGTTTAGATAAATTCAAAATAGCATATCTTTTGACTATGTAGAGCCTAATTTATATAATGTATGCGAAGAGGTGAATAACTTATGAGTAATGTATTAGTAGTATATTGGACAGCAACCGGTAATACCCAAGCTATGGCGGTTAAAGTTGCTGAAGGCGCGAAAGCAGACTTAAAAGAAATTAGTGAAATTGCACCTGAAGATGCACTTAAATATGAAAAGATTGCATTCGGATGCCCTGCAATGGGAGACACATTTGAAGAAGCTGAAGAGTTCCTAGAATGGTACCTTCAAGTTGAACCAGGCCTAGAAGGCAAGAAGATTGCGATCTTTGGTTCTTATGGTTGGGGTTCTGGTGAATGGATGGAAGACTGGTCTGAAAGAGTCGGTCAAACCACTGCAGTTTTATTCGATCAACCATTAATGGCGAATGAAGCACCAAGCTCAGACGATGAAGAAGCTTGCTTTGCATTCGGCCAACGTTTCGCACAATTCTAATTGAAATTGAACGCCTAATTGGCGTTCTTTTTTTCTTTGCTTTAGCAAACCGATTTTACAATTTTGTGTAAGCGTTTTAGTAGTTTACAACAAAAATCGGCTTGATATAATGGGAGTGTATTCAACAATATATCGTATAATCGGCCTAATATGGTGGCCAAGTTTCTACCGAAAGACCCAATCTTTCGACTACGGTATGAAAACACGTTTTTTTATTTTTGTTTTCATATGCAGAAACGCCACCTTTAGCAATAGAGGTGGCTTTTTTCATAAACCGTCCGACTTATTTTGAATACAAACCATTTATCGGAAAAGGAGAACAAAAAATGGATCGTTTTTTCAAATTGAGCGAAAATAACACCTCCATTAGCCAAGAATTCGTTGCTGGTCTAACCACATTCTTCGCTATGGTGTACATTATTTTCGTCAACCCAATGCACTTATCTGCAACAGGTATGCCTTGGGGTGCAGTATTCTTAGCAACCATCTTCGCTACCGTCATTGGTACCTTGATGATGGGATTATTCGCCAATGTGCCTTATGCTCAAGCCCCAGGTATGGGATTGAACACATTCTTCGCGTATACCGTCGTTGGTGGTATTGGTTATGGGTTTGGTTTCTCATGGCAAGAAGCGCTTGCTTTAGTCTTCATCTGCGGTATCATCAACATGATCATCACCGTCACAAGCATTCGTCGACAATTGATCATCGCGATTCCGAAGAATTTACAAAGCGCTATCTCTGGTGGTATTGGTTTATTCATCGCTTATATCGGTTTAGTCAACGTACAAATCATCGAGTTTGGTGCAGTACCTGGATTGGCTAATTTTTCTAACCCATCTGCAGTATTAACCATCATCGGTGTTGTCTTAACCTTAGTACTCATCTTATTAAAGGTTAAAGGGGCTATCCTTATTGGGATCGTTGCTGCTACAGTCATCGGTATTCCGATGGGTGTTACCAACCTTTCAGGCATTGAATTCAATGTATTTGAACCATTCAAAGAATTCCCAATCACTTTTGGTGCTGCCTTTGGTGGTCTAGGTTCCTTATTCTCAGACGTTTCTAAATTGCCTTTAGCATTACTCGCATTATTCGCATTCAGCTTAACCGATACCTTTGATACCGTAGGTACATTCGTCGGTACTTCTAAAAAATCCAAAATCTTTACCGATGAAGAACTCTATCAAATGGGTACTGGTAAAGGCTTCAAAACTAAAGTTGAAAAAGCATTGTTCTCTGACATGGTCGCAACCACTGTAGGCGCTGTCTTAGGGACCTCTAACGTCACCACATATGTGGAAAGTGCTGCTGGTATCGAAGAAGGCGGTAGAACTGGCTTAACCGCTGTGTTCGTCTCTGCATTCTTCCTATTAACCATCTTCATTTCTCCATTGGTCGGTATCGTGCCTGCAGCTGCAACAGCACCTGCACTCATCATCGTTGGTATCTTGATGTCTTCTAGCTTTGGAGATGTCAATTGGCATTCACTTGAAGATGCAATCCCTGCATTCTTCACCGTGGTCGTCATGGCACTCGCCTACAACATTTCTTATGGTATCGCATTCGGTTTTATCTCTTATGTGATCGTAAAAGTGACTTTACGTAAGGCTAAAGAAATTCACCCTATCTTATTAGCATCCGCAATCATTTTCTTAGTATATTTTGTCTTCAAAGCCTTAAATGGCGCAGGCATCTTCTAAAAAGCTGAATAAATATTCATATTTTTAGCCTAAATTTATATAATAAAGAAAACACCTATCAATTTTGGGTGTTTTTTTTGCATAATAATGATAAAATATCTAATGACAAGGAGGGCGTTTATGAATATTTGGCACGATATTGACGAAAAACGAATTTCAAAAGAACGCTTTGTTGCATGTATCGAAATATCCAAAGGTAGTAAGAAAAAATACGAACTAGATAAAGAGACAGGTATGATTATCCTTGACAGAGTGTTATATACCTCTGCCCACTATCCAGCGAATTATGGATTTATTCCAAGAACATACGCTGGTGATAATGACCCCCTTGATGTTTTAGTATTATGCCAGGAAGACATTGAACCGTTGAGCTTAGTGAACTGCTATGCCATCGGTGTCATCAAAATGATCGATTCAGACCAAGTTGACGAAAAAATCATCGCCATCGCAATCGGTGACCCATCGTTAACCCAATACAAAGACATTTCGGAATTACCCGCCCATTTACTCAATGAAATGGGACACTTTTTTGAGATTTACAAGTCACTTGAAGGTAAAAAGACATACATATTAGATATCGGCGACAAATCGGTTGCGGAAGAAATCATTCAAGATTCAATGAAACGATATAAGGAAATTTTCAACAAATAATAGAAGGGATTTAATACAATGGGAAGAGCATTTGAAGTAAGAAAAGCATCGATGGCAAAGACCGCCGCTGCGAGAAGTAAGGTATACGCAAAGTACGGTAGAGAAATTTACATGGCCGCTAAAGCAGGTGTACCTGACCCAGAAATGAACCAAGTTTTAAAGAGGGTCATCGAAAGAGCGAAGAAAGACCAAGTGTCTGCCGACGTCATTCATAGAGCGATTGAAAAAGCCAAAGGTGGTTCTGAAGATAACTACATTGGTGCACGTTATGAAGGTTTCGGACCAGGCGCATCCCAATTGGTTGTGGAATGTTTAACAGACAACGTCAATAGAACGGTTGCTGAAGTGAAGACATGTTTTAACAAAACAGGCGGAAAAATGGGTTCCGTATTACACATGTTTGAATCCAAATCCGTGTTCACATTCAAAGGCACTGAAGATGAAGTTTTAATGGTATTACTAGATGCTGGTGTCGACGTTTCAGACTATGAAGTCGATGAAGAATACATCACATTATATGCTGAACCAACTGCCTATAGTGAAGTCAGAACCGCGTTAAAAAATGCGATGCCAGACCTTGAATTCGAAGAAGACGAAATCAAATGGTTACCACTAGCTGCGACTGAATTAACCGATGAAAAAGAACAAGAACAATTCCAACGCTTACTCGATATGTTGGATGAATTGGACGATGTTCAATCGGTTTATCACAACATCAAATAGAAAAGTCATGAACAATTACCCACTTCTGTGGGTATTTTTTTTGATATTGATAGATTCCCCATCATTTGTAAAGTAAAATGCACCAACTTCGAAGAAACATTATAAAAAAGACGTCAATTTTCCCCGTTTTATTATGGTTTATGTAGATTATTTGACAGACCTAATATATAATATTACAAGGTGATAATGTGAAAGAATTGATGGATTCGCTACAAGTTTCAAAAACACTCAAACGAATCTCGCATGAAATCATAGAACGTCATGTGACTTTAGACCATGTCGTTTTGATGGGAATTAAGACCAAAGGGACACCAATTGCACACATGATAGGTGCCTACATTCAGGAATTTACTGGTAAAGCCATTCCAATCTATGAAATCGACATCACCGCGTATCGCGATGATGATAAAAAACAAGCGTCAGATAAGTTATACGCAGAGGCTGAAAAAAAAGAAGTCATCTTAGTCGATGATGTCTTATTTACAGGTCGGAGTGCACGTGCCGCTCTCGACGCGGTACTCGATATCGGGAGAGCTTCGAGAATCGAACTTGCCGTATTGGTAGACCGTGGACATCGTGAACTGCCAATCCGCGCTGACTATGTTGGTAAGAACATGCCAACCGCATTAGACGAACAAATTTACTTTGATACACAAGCACTCAAAGTATATATCAAGCAAAAATAAGGGGTATCATCCAAACCTTATTATGATATAATAACCGTGCTTATGAGAGGGAACTTATGCTAAAAGATACAGCCGTATTAGAAGCCATTCGTCTTGAACAACAAAGACAAGAAGAACACATTGAACTCATCGCTTCAGAAAACTTTGTTTCGGAAGCCATCCTTCGTTTACAAGGGTCTGTACTAACCAATAAGTATGCGGAAGGTTATCCAGGTAAACGATATTATTCAGGCTGTGAACATGTGGACGTGGTTGAAACTTTAGCCATTGAACGCGTCAAACAATTGTTCCATGCCCAATATGCCAACGTCCAACCACATTCTGGATCTCAAGCTAATATGGCGGCGATTCGCGCATTAATCAAACCAGGAGATAAGATCCTTGGGTTGGGTTTATCCGATGGTGGACACCTCACTCATGGTTACAAACTCTCATTTTCAGGGATGGATTATGTGGGGACAACCTACGGGGTTGACCGGGAAACAGAAACACTCAATTACGATCAAATCTTAGAGATTGCGAAAAGAGAACAACCACAACTCATCATTGCAGGTGCTAGTGCTTACCCACGCGTCATCGATTTCCAAAAATTCAGAGAAATCGCCGATGCTGTCGGTGCGAAACTGCTCGTCGATATGGCACACATCGCTGGATTGATTGCGGCAGGGGTTCATCCAAATCCGATGCCATATGCACATGCAGTGACATCAACCACCCACAAAACCTTACGAGGTCCGAGGGGTGGAATCATATTAACCAACGATCCTGACCTAGCCAAGAAGATTGATAAAGAAGTCTTCCCAGGTATTCAAGGTGGCCCACTCATGCATGTGATTGCTGCCAAAGCAACCGCATTCTATGAAGCTTTAGACCCAAGTTTCATCACGTATCAACAACAAGTCGTCAAAAACGCTCAAGCGTTAGCCAATAAACTTCAAAGCTTAGGTTATCGCATCGTTTCAGGCGGAACAGACAACCATTTGATGCTCGTCGATGTCAAAGCATCCATTGGTATGACCGGTAAACAAGCTGCAGATATCCTATCTTCAGTCAACATTACCTGCAACAAAAACAACATTCCATTTGACCCAGAAAAACCAATGGTCACTTCAGGGATCCGTTTAGGAACACCTGCAGTCACTACCCGTGGGTTAATAGAATCGGACATCGAACAAGTAGCTATTTTAATGGATAAAGCATTAAGAGGCTATCAGAATTTAGAAGTATTAAACGAAGTAAAAGAGTCTGTCATTTCATTGATGAATCGATTTCCGATTTATCAGTCATTATAATGAAGGGGTGAAGTAAATGATTGAGAAAACAAGACACATTCCCGACGGGAAAAAAGAAAGAAAGAATCAGCCAGTCAGTCACTACCTAGAAGCAGAATACTTATATTTTCCGACCACAGATTTACGCTGCCCAGCCGGCGAATCCTGTGTTATCGATGGACAATATGTTAAAGTAGGCGAACTTATTGGTACAAGACACGGTGGCTTTTTCGATCAACCAATCCATTCAACCGTGAGCGGTTATGTGGTAGGGTTTGAAAAGAAAGTGCATTCGTCAGGTCAAACTGTCGACTGCCTCATCGTTAAAAACGATAAGAAGTACGTATTACATGAATCCTGTGTTTCTAGAACCGATGAAGAAATCGCGGCTTTAACCAAAGAAGATTACATTCAAATCATCAAAGATTCAGGACTTTCGGGTTTAGGTGGATCAGGTTTCCCAACTTATGTAAAACTTGAAACAAAAAATAAAATCGATGTCATTGTCGCCAATGGGGTAGAATGTGAACCACACCTCATTTCAGATTATAAATTAATTCTTGAACGCGCACACAGAATCATCGAAGGCCTTACTTATGCCATGCGTGCTCAAGGCGCTAAACGTGGTGTGGTAGCGGTTAAGAAAAAATATCCAGAACTTTATGAAGTCTTGGAAAATGCTCGACACAGTTTTATGGATTTTGATATCGAAATCAAACGTGTTGGCAACCATTACCCACAAGGATGGGAAATCGAAACCATCAAAGCAGCTACAGGTATTCAAGTACCAGTAGGCAAAATGCCTTCTGAATATGGCGTGTGTGTATTTAATGTCGCAACCCTTTATGGATTTTATCGTGCGGTTAAACGCAGAATGCCAATCACTGAACGCTTTGTTACCATTTCCGGGAACGGGATTAAGACCGAAAGAAACTTCTCAGTACGTATCGGTACCCCAGTGAGAGACCTCATTGAAATGTGCGGTGGTTATACTGAAAACGATAAGAATAAAGTGGTTATTTGTGGTGGACCGATGATGGGTACCAACCTACAAAGCGATGATTTAATTGTTACCAAGACAGTAACCTCACTCATCGTATTAGATGAAGAACCGATCAAAACAGAACCTTGTATCCACTGTGCATCTTGTGTATACTCATGCCCAGTCGATTTACAACCAGTTCAAATCATGAATGCTTATAAAGAAAGAGATAAAGACGCCCTTGCCGTGCTCAATGTCAACAAATGTATCGAATGTGGTTTGTGTTCATTCACTTGCCCATCTAAGATTCATTTGACAGAAACCATGAGACAAGCGAAACGCTTTATTAGAAAATAGGTGAAGCAAATGAACTACGCAAAACAAACAGCACCTTATGTGCGTAAGGAAAACAGCACAAAACGCATGATGGTGGATGTGCTGATCGCTTTATTACCAGTGGTTGTATTTGCCATCTATCAATTTGGATGGGATGCAGTCGTCAGACTGGTATTATCCGCAGTCATCTTTATTCTTGGGGAAGTGGTAACGACATTCTATCGTACTAAACCACACCCATCGGTTAAAGAACGTAAAGAAAAATTCAAAGTTCGTTTTAAAACATTAACCATTAATAACATTACCGCACCGTTGGTATCTGCAATTATTTACGCACTCATCATCCCAAGCAACTTATCCTTGTATGTGGTTGCTGTAGGGGCATTGTTCGGTATCTTGGTGGTTAAAGCAGCCTTTGGTGGCTTAGGTTCTAATATCTTCAACCCAGCCGCTGCCGGTAGAGTATTCATCGGTTTATCCTTCACCAGCCAATTTGCTTATACAGGCATTGACGCTGTGGTCGGTGCTACCCCACTTGGCGCAGCTAAGGACGCTTTATTAAACATCCCTAACTTATTACAAAACTATACAGTACTAGATTTATTCTTAGGTAATATTCCAGGTTCGATGGGTGAAATTTCCGCTTTACTCATCATCATTGGTGGTATTTATCTATTCGCTAGACGTGCTGCAGACTTTAGAGTAACTCTATCCACCTTGGTATCCTTCAGTGTGATGATGGCCATCGCTGCGATTGCAGTCAATGGCAATGTGGTAGACATCGTTGTTTACCAATTATTAGCAGGTGGTCTATTGTTCGGTGCAGTATTTATGGTTACCGACCCTGTCACATCACCTGTCACCAAGCCAGGTCGTTGGATATATGGTTTATTGGTAGGTTCGATTGTCGCGTTCATTCGTCTGTTTGGTTCTTATCCAGAAGGCGTTGTATTCGCCATTCTACTGGCCAACATTTTCGTACCACTCATCGATTATTACAAGTGGTCTAAAAACCGTTACTCCGTGAAATTCATCGTGGGCTATGTGGTTGCTTTAGCATTGCTTGGATTCATTGTTTTAGTTGGATTAGGAGGGCTTAACTAATGAAAATATTTAAAACAGCATTAGTGCTTACCTTAATCGGGATTGCTTGTGGTTTACTGATTGGTTTATCCAACCAAATCACAGCGCCAATCATCGCTGAAAACGAAAGAAAAGCTGAATTAAAAGCCTATGCGGCATTGTTCCCAGGGCTTGATGAAGCCAATAAATTAGATGTTGAACTTCAAGGTGCTATCTATGAAGTTCTAGAAGTTAAAGATGGCGGTCAAACTGTCGGCTATCTATATAAGGGTAAATTGACCAACTCTTATGGTTCAATCGACCAATTGGTAGGGATTAAGACCAATGGTGAAATCACAGGTGTTCAATTCTTAAACTTAGATCAAACCCCTTCGATGAAACCAGCCATTGAAACCAATGCTGCGGTCTATAAAGGCTTAAACGCTAACGACATCAATTTAACCAACTTAGTGGTCTTCTCATCCTCAGCAAACGTGTATGACACCACTGCTGGTTCATCCTTTGGATCGACCACCATGAGAACCATCTTAAGAGATGCGATTAACCAATTCAAAAACGAAGGTCCTGTTGTTGTAGACCCTTACCAAAACATTTTTGGACCTTACGCTAGCAAAGCAGATGACGCAACCTTTACAGCGACCGATAAAGTCACTAAGAGAGAAATTATCAAGGATGCATCTGACAATGTCATTGGTTATGCGTATACCTTAACCAGTGTTAAAAACACCGGTACAGGTTCAAACTTAACTGAATACATTCAAGACCAAGATTGGAGTTTATCTCTATTGGTCGGTGTCGACGCTGACGATGAGTTCTTAGGCATAGAACTCGTTTCTTCCCAACATACAGAATTCTATATCAGTAAGCATTTACCTTATTTTGAATCCTTAAAAGGGGTTGCAGTGGCTACTTACAATACAGTAGATACCATTTCAGGGGCATCCGCATCCTTAGCACACATTCAAGAATTATTGAATGCATTACAGGGGGTGCTCTAATATGACACGTGAAAATCGTATTTTACTCATCAATGCTTTAAGCGCATTGTTGGTCGGTGTGATCTTCTTGTTCGCATTTAGTTCACTCATCAGCAATCAAGAAAAGCAAATTAAACTATCCTATTATCAAGAAGTTTTCGCTACCGCGAATAAATTCGAATCTGTTTCTGTCAATCAAACCAGTTTAACTGAAAAAGTTAAGATCATGAAAGACAACACCGTGCTTGGTTATTTATATGTGGGTTCTGGAACCAGTACTCAAATTCCAGGTCATGGTGGTTCAGAAGATGAATTAAGATTACACGTATTTGTTAAAGCAAACCGTGAAATCGCGAAGATCGTGGTGGATTATTACGAACATACCTCAACCTATGTTGAAGGTTCGTTAAAACCTGACCTTGTACGTCTTCAAGGTTCAGTTATCGAAAACTACTTATCTGTGGACTTGGTAGGTGGCGCGTCTGCTTATTCCATGCCAATTGTTCATAACATTTTATCTGCGATTTCTAGAGACTTAACAGGCTCTAATCCAATCGTACCAAATCCAGTGGACCCATACGCTGAAATCTTCGGTGAATACGCAAGTAAGACTGAAGATGATACTTTCGTTCCAACGGATAAAGTCACCAAGAAAGAAATCATCAAAGACGCTTCAGACAACATCTTAGGTTATGCATATACATTGTCCAGTGTGAGAAATACTGGATCCAATATTGACCATCACGAAGATGAAAACTGGGGATTGACCTTATTGGTTGGTGTCGATACCACCAATAATATTGAAGGCATTTACACATTAGCTTCTGACCATACCGCTTCATTCTATGGATTACACAGCACTTACTTCACAGCACTTGAAGGTGTGGCTGTATCCAACTATGAATCCGTGGATACAGTTTCTGGTGCATCCTTCTCTAGAGGTCATATCTTAGAGTTACTAGAAGCATTACAGGGGGTACTCGCATGAGCGACGCAGTCGTATTAAAGAAAAAAGATATATTCATGACGGGTGTCATCAAAGAAAACGCCACATTCAAAATGATGCTTGGGATGTGTCCTGCGCTTGCGGTTACAAACTCATTTGAATCCGCATTCGGTATGGGCTTGATGGTTATCCTGGTTTTAGGTTTAACCAACGCCATCATCTCAGCACTTAGAAACGTCATTCCAAACGATGTTCGTATTCCATCTTACATCGTCATTATCGCAACCGTCGTTACCGCGCTATCCATGTTCGTTGACGCGTTTGCAGGTGCACTTGCTGAATCTTTAGGGGTATTCATCCCATTGATCGCAGTTAACTGTATCGTCTTAGGTAGAGCAGAGTCCTTCGCATCGAAAAATGGTGTGTTGAACTCCTTCATCGATGGGTTAGGTTCCGCTACAGGCTTTACCTTATCCATCACATTGATTGGTATCATCCGTGAAGTTTTAGGTAAAGGTTCATTAGCCCTAGGCGTATTGTTACCATTACCATTCGAAACAACCTTACGTATTTTCCCTAGCGAATTCGGTCTTGGCGTCTTAGTGTCGCCACCAGGTGCCTTCTTGGTCATCGGGTTATTATTAGGCTTATTCGCAGCCGTTGGCAACGCCAAACCTAAAAAGAAAGTGGTGGCTAAAAAATGACATTAGAAGTATTTTTCGTATCGTTAATTAGCTCCATGCTAATCAACAACATCATCGTCATCAAGTTCTTAGGTATTTGTTCCTTCTTAGGCGTTTCTAAGAAGATGTCTAACGTATGGGGTATGAGTGCAGCCGTCATGTTCGTCATGATGATCTCTACTGCCATTACATACCCGCTTTATTTCTATGTACTTGACCCACTAGGGGTTGGTTATGTAGATACCATCGCCTTCATCCTTGTCATCGCAGCCGTGGTTCAATTGGTTGAGATGTTGCTAAAAAAATATGTTGAAAGCTTATACCGTGGTTTAGGGGTATACCTACCACTCATCACCACCAACTGTGCGGTCCTTGGGGTTGCACAAACCAATATCACAGAAGCAGCAGACTATTTAGATGCCTTAACGATTACTTTCGGTACAGTATTAGGTTACACCTTAGTCATCGTCGCATTCTCTGCCATTCGAATTAGACTTGATTCAGCGAATGTCCCTAAAGCATTTAAAGGCATGCCGATCGCGTTAGTGGTTGCAGGCTTAATGTCACTTGCATTCTTAGGCTTACAAGGACTCATCTAATGGGACAAATCCTTGGACTACTCATCTTTTTGGTACTCGTTGGCTTTTTCGTCATCATCTCAGTGTTGAACAAAAAAACGCCAGTACCTGAAAGTTGCCAACATGCCTACATGGAAGCACAAAGTTGTGAAACGTGCGCCGTCAGTGGTGGGTGCTCGTTTAAAGAAGCTATCGATATGATGAAGGAGATCAAGAAATGATACAAGCTACACTCGTTTTAGGTGGCCTTGGATTACTGCTCGGCGTTGGATTGGCCTTCGCTGCTAAATACCTTGAAGTATTTGAAGATGAACGTATCGCTGCCGTTGAAAAAATGTTACCAAACTACAACTGTGGTGCGTGTGGAACCCCTGGGTGCCATGCGTTCGCAACCGAAATCGTCTCCGGTAAAGCCGGTAACGTTTCTCGTTGTAAACCTGGTAAACCAGACAAACACTACAACCCAATTCTTCAATATTTAAAAGACCATCCAAATCCAGACGGTACACCAGTTTCAATCAAACTTTAATACAATCAACACGGACCTATGGTTCGTGTTTTTGTTCACACAATTGGTTCGTTTGTAAACACTTACTTTATAAATACCCTCGGATAAGGCCTTCAGGGGACAAAAAATGCTTTTTTCTTATAACAATACATGTTATAATAACGTGGAAAAAGGACGATTAAACATGAAAAAATATTTTGCAATTTTGTGTCTTTTATGCACAATTTTACTACAACCGAATACACAAATTCACGCCACAGAACCTTCGATTTTGTTACAGCGTGAAATGGAATATATGAGTACACAAATCCTCGTGACCCTCTATGAAGGTGAAGAAGCTGATTTGGATGCGATAGAAGACATATACCGCACTTACAGCCATTTAGCAGACAATTATACAGCACCAGATTTAACCAATGATGACCCACTATATCACGAAAAAAACATCGTAACCATCAATGAGAATAGAGGCGTTTCACCAGTGGTTGTGGATCAACGTTTATACGATCTCATCAAGCTCAGTGTGAATCACCATAACCAATCCAATGGGTTCTTTAACCCAGCGATTGGCAACGCCATTGATATCTGGAAAAGTGCCATATATAGCGAATTTATGTATGGAGAACTACCAAAGAGTGTATTTGATCAAGTGCAACTAGACCTCGAAGAAATCTCCAATTCAGTCAACCCTTCTAGCATTATTTTTAACGATAATGACCGTTCGGTTTTCATCAACAATGATAACCTAAAATTGGACTTAGGCGCGATTGCGAAAGGGTATGCGACCCAAAAAACCAAAGAGTATTTAGACTCTAAAAACATAACCAAATACATGATTAATGCAGGTCGTTCAAACATCATCGTCGGGGTTCATCCGGATGATTCTGATACCAATGACCGTCCGTTTAGGGTTGGTTTAGAAGATCCTTTAAGAATATATCAAAATGGTATTTCAGGTATCCTTGAAGTGAGAAACAAAGCTGTGGTTACATCCGGTAACTATGAACAATTCGTAACCTATGAAGGTAAAGTATACCACCACATCATTTCACCGTTTGATTTCGAACCTAAACAGTATTACCATGTCGTTACCATCATCGGTGATGATTCAGCGTTGTTAGACTCCATGTCTACAGCACTTTTCTCGATGCCTCTAGATCAAGCAACGATATTGGTTCAAAGCCTGGGTATTGAAGCCATCTTTTACATGTACGATGGGTCAATAGAAACCGTCAATTTGACACAAAACTTTAGACAAAGCGAACCTCTCGCCGATGAACCGAATGACTTAACCAACCTCTATATTATTTTAGGTGGCGTGGTCATTGTCGGTGGTGCACTGATTATTGGCATCAGTGTTTACGACAAAAAGAAAAAAGCTAAGGGGGATGTTCGTGAAGACAAAAACGAAGCATGATACCTTAGTGGTTGGCGTATTGCTCATTTTATTTGGAGCCATCCTAGTCATTTCATTAGTCACCCGTAAGAGTGGAGAACAAGCATACATCAAGTATAAAAATACCACTATGTTCGCCATCAACTTAGAGAATGGTGAATTCACCAAAGCCAATAATCAAACGGTATATACCGTGGATGCCTTACCAGATATTCAAGGGGATCAACTACTGATAGAATCCATTGAGTTTACGGATTTAACTTTAGGACAAGGCATTGTTAAGTATCAAAATAACTATTTTATTTTGGGTAATCTTGGCTTCATTTGGATTGAATACAAGGATAACAAGGTGAGGGTAAAAGAAGAAACCAGCCCATATAATATATGTAGTAGAGTTGGTTTTTCAGATTTACAACCCATCATTTGTTTACCCAATTATGTTACCATCGAGTTTAGAGATTTGGGATTGGATGTGATCATATAATGACTGTCAAAAAACTAGCCATGATCGCCATCTTCACGGGTGTCGCATCCATCATAAATATTTTAGAATCTTACGTACAATTGGTCCCAGGCACAGCCTTTAAGATTGGTTTTTCAAACATTGTCACACTCATCATTTTGTATGTATATGGACCCAAAGAAGCCGTCACAGTGGTCATTCTCAGACTGATTGTTACCGCCTTATTCGCCCCTGGTACATTCAACGGAGTTACATTCACATTGTCTCTCTCAGGTGCCATTTTCTCATTGATCACACTGATTATTCTTAAAAAATTAGACTTATTTGGTATTATGGCCGTATCCGCCATTTCATCGGTGATGCATGTCATCGGACAGATTGTCGCGGCGAGCTATGTGATTACTGAAGCGGCTTTATTCTACGCACCAATTATGTTATTCTTATCGGTACCCGCAGGGATTCTGACAGGTATACTTGCGAAACGCTTTTTGGATAGCACGAAAGAACTTTTTATCGAGAAAAAATTCTAATTTACAGGCAAATTCTATAAGAATAGCCTGTTTTTTCTTATATTTATATTAATAATAGATAAGACAATCAATTCTTTCATTTTTTAATAAATAATGAATAAAAACCGTGCTATAATGTCTTTACCGAAAAAACGAAGGCAGGATTATAAACAATGAAGTTGAATAGGATTTTTGTCGTTTTATTGATTTTGTTTTTAAGTGGGTGTACTCAAAAAACACCACAAAGTATCATCGAAAGCATCGAAATTCAGTATTCCAATAATGAAACCAAAGACACGGTCATCAGTGACTTTAGTCTACCTACATCGATTCAGGAGTACACCATTGATTGGACGAGCGATAGCATTCACGCAGTCATCGATAACAACAGTGTAAAAGTATCTAGACAAACCAATGACGTTACTGTTAAATTAACCGCAACCATCACCGTGAATGGGATTGTTGTAGGTAAGTCGTTTAGTTTCACAATTTTGAAATCCCCTGTGGATTTTAATGCGCTATTCAATGCCATTGAACTCCCATCACAAATCGAGGATTCCATCACATTACCCACCACAATCGATGGTCACAGCATTACTTGGAAGAGTTCCAATGAAGCGCTATTAACGAATACAGGTGTGGTCACTTTACCAGATCTCAATCGAATTGTATTTTTAACAGCTTCCATTACGGTTGATGGCATCACCCAAAATCATACATATACGATCACAATCATCGCACCTTATGTATTCGATTATGACGCGTTTAGTGATTATTTAGCTGTCCCTACTGAAACGGACGTCGATTTGGTCTTAAAATCAACCTATTTAGGCAATCCAGTCACTTGGCAATCAGCATCCCCGCTAGTGATTTCAAACACAGGGTTAATAACCAGACAAGCCGAAGATATGGTTGTAGAATTGACCGCCACAGTCACGATCGATGGTGTACCGTATGAGATCACCTTGGATGTTAAAGTCATTAAGGCAGAACCCATTACTCCAGATTATCAAAGCATCTTAAATCAAATCTCAGTACCATCACAAACCAGTACTAATCTAACATTACCAACGACCATTGAAGGGGTTCAAATTCAATGGACATCCAATAGTAACGCAATCAATAATGCTGGTGTTGTCACAAGACAAAATGTGGACGTGACCGTTGTTCTAACCGCAACGATTGTTGATAATAACCAATTTACCAAGACATTTAGTGTATTGGTACCTAAATCAGCTGACTTCCCTCAGTCTTCTCAAACACCGATTTCTGAAGTGAGATTGAAAACTCAAGGCACTGTGGTGACCATTCAAGGTGTCGTCACCAGTTTGATGACCAATGGCAATTTCACCATTCAGGACGCAACAGGTGCAATCCCTGTTTACATGAATAACAACACCGGCTTAGTTGTCGGAACTGAATACGTGATTGAAGGTACTTTAAGTCAATTCAATGGCCTAATACAACTCAGTTCACCAAAAATCATACAAACTTTGGGCACACATACCCTGAGTGATGGCATTGATTTAACGGGTTATTCATTGGACTTTGACGATGTTATTTTGTATGAAGCCAACGTCATCACCTATTTAGAGTTAGAAGTCACTTCAATCGCGACACCAAACAACGCCATTGAGCTGTATTTAAAGAATAGTGTTGGTGAACAAACCTTTGTCAGACTAGACAAACGTGTCAATGCATCACCTTACCTATTTGATACCATTAAAGTCGGTGAAATCGTCGATTTATACAACATCACCGTCGGTCAATACGCTGGTAAAGCACAGTTCTTATTCACCAACCGTAGTTCTGTTGTTTCAAAACCTAAGAATCCAGATATCATCAGTATTTATGGCACAACCAATATTAACTTCACCATTGGTGATGCTACCCCTAATTTCCTTGCAGGTATTACAGCTAAAAATGGTTATGGCGATGATTTTACATCCTTGTTAGGTGTCGATACATCCTTGGTGGATTTGGACGTACCTGGTGATTACGAAGTCACAGTCTATTTAAATAATTATCAAGATGTGATTGCTACCTACATCATTTATGTTAGAAATCCGATTGAAATCGGTGTATATGAAGGCTATTACTTAAGTCTAAATGGCTTAACAGGCAGCAGTTTCACTGCAGCATTACGCTCGCTTGTAGTCAATACTGGTTCAGCAACGGGGTCAACGTCACAAGTACAATCGATTGACCGTGTTGGCAACAGTTACTACCTCATCTATGATGGCATGGGCTCTTATGGCAACCGTGAACACGTTTGGCCACAATCCAAATTAGGTTCAGTCAAAGATGACCTACATAATCTGAGAGCGTCTAACTCAAACACTAACTCCGACCGTGGTAATTTACCATTTGTTGAAGATAATCGTCCGTTCACTGGCAATCAATCCTATGGGAAATTCGGTAGTGGTTGGTACCCTGGTGATGAATATATCGGAGATGTTGCGAGAATTGTCCTATACATTTCAATTCGCTATAACTTAAATATTGACGTCGTAGGTAACCTCCAAACATTCCTTCAATGGCATGAATTGGATCCGGTCAATGACTTTGAAAAAACCCGCAATGATCGTATTTATGGCATTCAAGATAATCGAAACCCATTCATTGATCACCCTGAATTGGTAGAGATATACTTTGGTCAAGGCCAACAACCCATCCACATGTCATTGGCACTCTTAAACACATCTGTGTATATGCTTGTGGATAACAGAAGATATTCGTTTTTATAACAGGCTTATCTTTGTAAAACGATGGTCAAAGTCTTATAGATTGATTTCAATCGATCCCAATAAAAAAATGAAGATTATGTTTGTATATTGGATTTAACTATGTTATAATACCTACGCAAACTTACTATGGACGTATGTCTATGGCGGAAGGAGAATGGATATGAAAGCAAAAATTCATCCAAAATACCAAGTGGCTAAAGTCCACTGTGTAACTTGTGGTAACGAATTTGAAGTGGGTACAACAGCGAAAGAAATTCGCGTGGATACTTGTTCAAATTGCCACCCGTTCTACACTGGCGTTGAAACATTCACACAAGCAGCAGGTCGTGTTGAAAGATTCAATAAGCGCTATGGTGTTGAAAAAAACGCTAAATAAGCTAAGAAACCAAACACGGGCAACCGTGTTTTTTCTTTATAGTAAAACAAAAACAGCTCGAAAGCTGTTTTATTTTCGCATGATTTCAATACCGGCTTCTTTACCTGTATCTTCATAGATTAAAACGTTCTTATGGAATAACCTGATTTCAACTTGACCAGATAATCCTTCTTTAATCGTATGGTCCATCGCCCCATTGATCGGTGAAGCTAAGTCAATTTGATCTTGTTGAATCGCTTTGATTTCTAGTCTGTATTTTCCTTTTTTGAGGACATAAAAAGCTTGTTTGGGGGAGATTTCTTCTTTGATAACTTTTGAGAAATTGTAGGTTGCGAAACGATACTCTTTTCCCTTGTAATATAAATTACATATCAAACCAATGAAGTAAAATCCTAGGAATGGGATATCAGCGTATGAAAACATAAGTGATGTATCAGGGTCTTGAAAGTGATTGGTTTGAAGCCATACGTAAGCTCTAGGGAAACTCTTACCCCAGTCTTTTTCAATATACCCTTTACCACCATCGAAAGATACTTCCTTACCATCGATGATCAATGATCCTTTTAAAGGTGAAGTCATTGAGACCACCCCATGATAACACTCCATGAAGTTCAAATAGCCAAATGGACCCATGATGTTTGGCGTCCAAAGCCCTTTTTCAAGCGGCGTTAAGGACTCTATGAATAGGGATCCTTTGACTTGTAGACGATTACTCTTGAAATCTACAGATAATTGATTGCTTGAAAAAGATTGAGGGCCTACAGTAACTTTAAACGGTTCGTTTTCATATTGAAAGTCACTTTTCTCATATCTAAAATAGTCGGTTTTTAGTGTCATATTTGGTAACTTTTGAGAGATGAAGACTTGAACAAAACTGTGGGTTTTTTCACCTGCTAAACTGATGCCTGGAATAAAAGCCACTTTATAGGTTTCATCGGCTGAAACCATTTTATAATACCAACCCTCAAAATAACGGTTTTTCTTTTTATAGCCTTGAAACAAAATTGGATTTAAGATGTGTTTTAGTCCCATGATATACCCCATTCGTCATAATGCTCTATGTAGTAATCCCATTATAACATGGTTATAATTGAATACGTAAATTCTTGCTAGGTTAAGAGGCTTAAAAATGATACAATAAAATAGAGGTGGTACTCATGAAAAAAGTGATTATCATAGGGGCTGGGGTTGCTGGTTTGGCATCTGCCATCCGATTAAAAACCCTTGGATTCGATGTCGAAATCTATGAAAAAAATGAAAAAGTAGGCGGCCGCATGTTCTCTATCGAAGAACGTGGTTTTAAGTTTGATGTTGGACCCACCATCGTCATGATGCCAGACTTTTATAAAGACGTATTTACATTTTCTGGGGTCAATCCTGATGATTATATTCAAATGGTCCAAGTAGACCCACTGAATGTGATTCACTTCAGTGATGGGACATCCGTAAAAGTATCCTCTAATCTACCAAGCTTGATGGCTGAGCTAGAAAAATTCGGCATGAAAGAAACCGATGGTTACTTAGCCTATTTAGCCGATGTTTATGAAAGATACGCCATTGTTAAAGAAACTTTCTTAGAGAAAAGTTATCGAAAACCCTTAGAGTTTTTTAACCCAAAAACCTTATATAAAATATTAAAACTTAAAACGTTAAACAGCGCATACACCTCGATTTCTAAGTTTGTTAAAGACGAAAAACTCAGACAAATTCTATCCTTCCAAACACTTTATATTGGGGTATCTCCATTCTCTGGCCCATCCATTTATACCATCATCCCGATGATTGAATTGGTATATGGGGTTTGGTATATCCAGGGCGGTATGTATCAAATGGCGAAAGCGATGGAAAAACGATTCATCGAGATGGGTGGCAAAATCCGCTTCAATTCACCAGTCGAAGAAATTCTTACACTGTCTGGAAAAGTAACAGGTGTCTTGGTTGCAGGTAAGCCGATTTACTCAGACATCGTTTTGTGTAATGCAGACTTCCCATGGGCTATGAATAATTTGATTAAAGAAGATGAATTGAAAGGCAAATACACACCGAAAAAGATTGAGAAGATGAAATATGCATCCTCATCGTTCGTCATCTATTTAGGTTTAAAGAAAAAATACCCAACGTCAGTTCACGCCATTAGGTTTGCGAAAGACTTTAAGAAGAATATTGAAGAATTGGATCAAGATATCTTGCCAGATGATCCGTCATTCTATATGTATAGTCCATCACAAATTGACCCGACAGTAGCACCTGAAAATAAGGAACTGTTATACATTTTAGTGCCAGTACCTAATATGAAGAGTGGACAATTTGAGTGGGATTTTGGTATGACTGAAGCCTATAAAGACAAGATTATCGACATGGTTGAAAAAATCCCTGGCTTTGAAGACATCAAGAAGAACATCGAAGTATTAAAAATCTATTCACCAAAAACTTACGGTTATAAATTCAACCTTGAGCATGGGGCAACCTTCGGGTTAAAACCAACCCTGACTCAAAGTGTTTATTTTAGACCACAAACCAAATTTAAGACGATTGAAAACCTCTATTTTGCAGGATCGTCTAATCACCCCGGTGCAGGGGTACCTATCGTGCTAGCCAGTGCTAAATTGGCTGTAAATGACATATTAAAGGACCATACAACCCATGAATAATATCATTGAGTTTATTTCAACTCATTTATACCTCGTTTGGATTTACCTTAGTTTTACTACAATCCTCATTTTGATTCAAATTACCAGACCTTATAGAGACGATCGTCGCTGTAAGAAAATCATCCAAAAAAACTCACTTACCTTCTACAAAGCATTCTCAAAAGTTGGCGATAAACACAAACGTAAAGCGATATATGCTGTTTACGCTTTTTGTCGCTACGCCGATGACTTGGTGGATGAGTATCAGGATGAAAATAAGTTGAATAAACTAGAAAAGGAACTCACCAACTATATCAATAAAAAAAGAACACCTAACTTTATGTGGCGCGCTTTGAAAAGACATACCAAAGATGTCTATCAAGAACACCATTTTAAAGCTTTTTACGACATGATTGAAGGTCAACGCATGGATTTACATTTTGTCGGTTATGAAACATTAGATGACTTGTTAAAGTACTGTTATCATGTCGCAGGGACCGTCGGACTCATGTTAAATCCGATATTGGCAGGGACAGATGAACCTAAACTATATCCGTTCGCAGTTCACTTGGGTCACGCGATGCAAATTACAAACATTTTAAGAGACATCGGAGAAGACTATCAACAAGGCCGTATTTATCTTCCAAGAGAGTTGATGCGTGAAGCAAACTACTCACTAAATGACCTAGAAAATGGTAAAATCAATAACGGATTGGTCGTCTTGATTGAAAAACTAGCGAAAGTCGCAGAAAAGTACTTCGATGAAGCGTTAAAAGACATCGGTATGTACCCTAAAGATACAGCAAAACCATTGGGGCTATCCATTGTATTTTATAGAGCTATTTTGGATGCGATACGTGACAATGGTTATGACGTTTTTAGAAAACGAGCGGTTGTTACAGAAGCTAAGAAAGAACAAATCATGAAGGCCTTTATCAAAAACATGCCTAAGGGCTAAGGAGATTATATATGAACATTTGGGGTTTAGTATTATCTTACATTTTGGTATTTTTAATCATTGGTATTTCTACGGTTTTACAAAAAGCAAAAGTCCTAGATGACGAAGGCGCACGTAAGTTCATTCACATTGGGGTATCCAATTGGTGGATTCTTGCGTGGGTATTTTTCCAAGGTGAAAATGCACTTTGGTTCGCGATTGTGCCACCAATCACATTCATCCTATTAAACTATTATTCCTATAAAACAAATTTGATCAAATCCATGGAACGCAGTGGCAATGGTAACTTAGGTACCGTCTACTTTCCAATCTCATTATTGATTTTAGTCATCTTTACCTTTGGTGTCATTAACCGTCCTGAAATTGGTGCGGTAGGGATTCTCGTATTGGGTTACGGGGACGGCTTAGCAGCGGTCATCGGTAAGGCTTATGGTAAACGTAAACTGGTAGATAACAAATCCTTAGAAGGCTCATTAACCATGTTACTTGCAAGCTTCATAGTGATCTTGATTGTGCTACTCATAGCGGGTACCGCTTTGGTCACCACATTGATTGTTGCAGTCGTGGTATCACTATTGTCAACTGTGATTGAATTATACACACCGAAGGGATTAGATAATCTCTCCGTTCCGCTATTTTCTAGCTTATTAGTCTACGTGTTATTATTGCTCATCTAACCACGGAGGTTCCTATGGCAATTCAATTTTTAATCGGGCTTTTACTCAGCTTTGTGGTTGCGTTCTTAGCCTATAAAAAACATTCACTGAATCAATCAGGCTTCATTACTGCAACGCTATTAGGAACCATCATTTATGGGTTTGGAACGTATGTTGTATGGAGTGCTTTGATCCTGTTTTTCATCTCTTCATCTTTACTAACCAAACTACACGAGAAAAAAGTTAAAGACGCATCGTCTGGTAGAAACTATATTCAGGTGTTGTCTAACGGATTTGTCGCAGCACTATTCTCGATATTCTTTTATGTCACTAAGAATGAACTTTTTATGGTAGCAGCAATCATTTCCATCGCTTCTTGTAATTCAGATACGTGGGCGAGTGAAATTGGTGTTTTATCCAAAGGTAAAACCTATTCTATACTGACATTCAAAGAAGTTCAAAAAGGGGTTTCTGGTGGCGTTTCTCGATTGGGCACACTCGCGTCTTTTCTAGGATCGCTATTCATCGGGATCAGTTTCCTATTACTCTATTGGTCTTCACCACTGTTTAGTACTACTAAGATATGGATGTACTTCAGCGTGATTACATTGGGTGGCTTTATTGGTTGCTTGGTGGATTCATACATGGGGATTTTGCTTCAGGCTAAGTATAAAGGTGAGAAAACTGGTAAGTATACCGAAAAAGCCTTCTTAGAAAATGAAAAAGTCATTTTAACCAGTGGGCTTGCATGGATCACCAACGACGCTGTAAACTTTATCAGTGGGTTTGTATCTACAGCTGTATCGATGTTAGTCTTAATATTTTAAATAAAAATACACTAAAAACACGACTTTTAAGGTCGTGTTTTTGCTTAATGAGAATGTAAGATACTTTCATCTTTTTTAGGCTTGAACCTTTGAATTGAAATCCGTATACTAGTTGTAGGGAGTGATACTATGCATCAACCAATATTTGGCGGTTGGATTGAAGTGGTCTGCGGACCAATGTTTGCGGGAAAAACAGAAGAAATCATCAGACGTATTCGTCGTTTAGAATACGCTAAGAAAAATGTCTTGGTTTTCAAACCAACCATAGACAATCGTTATTCAGAATCGGAAATAGTGTCACACAACAAAACCAAAGCGAAATCCATCAACATTAACAAAGCCATTGAAATTCTAGACTATGTTAAAGAAGGTGTAGACGCCGTTGTTATTGATGAAGCACAATTCTTAGATAATGACGTGATTTGGGTATCAGAAGTATTGGCTGATCGCGGTATTCGTGTCATCATTGGTGGACTAGACCGTGATTTTAGAGGGGAACCGTTCGGTCCGATGCCTCAATTGTTAGCCATCGCAGAATTCGTCCAAAAACTCACCGCTGTTTGTGTGGTTTCAGGACAACCAGCCACACGTACTCAACGCTTAATCAATGGTAAACCAGCCTCATTCGATGACCCGATTGTACTTGTGGGTGCCTCTGAAGCCTATGAACCAAGAAGTCGCGATTGTCATGAAGTTAAGAACAAACCCAACAAGTTATGATTAAAGACGATGCCTATTTCATGGCGATTGCTTTAAAAGAAGCGAAAAAAGCAGCCCTTCACGATGAAGTCCCTGTAGGAGCAGTCATCGTTTTAGGTGACAAAGTGATTTCAAAAGCTTATAATAAAAGGGTCGAAAAAGAACAAACCCATGCCCATGCAGAAATGTTGGCTATCCAAAAAGCGAACAAGAAGCTGAATTCATGGCGTTTAGAAGATTGTAAGCTCTACGTTACACTTGAACCTTGTCCGATGTGCGCAGGAGCCATCATTCAATCTCGAATGAAAACCGTTGTCTATGGTGCGAAAGATCCTAAAGGTGGCGTCGCAGGTTCAATCATGAATTTATTCGATATCAAATTCAATCACCAAGTTGAAGTGATTGGTGGTATACTAGAAGAAGCTTGTTCGAATGAACTCAAATCCTTCTTCAAACAACTTAGAAATAAATCATAAAACAGGTATCCCTATGAGGCACCGTCATCCAATTTTACCGTGTGAACCTGGTCAGGTCTTGATCGAAGCAGCCATAAGCATTGGTAAGATGTGGGTGGCGGTGCCTGATAGGGATACTTTTCATATAACAATTCTTAATGATTGATTTAACGTAGATTTGAGTTTATGATACGACATGAATGAAATCATCATTTTAACCTGTTCAATACAATGAACCTAAAAATCTGTTTATGAATAATATTCAATAGAAGCCCATTATAGGGCTTTTATCTTCGTTTTTTTTCGATTACATATGAATATATGTGGTATAATTAAATTTGGAGGACGTAACCCATGAAATTACAATACGCAATATTTAAACAACTCAACGAACCGAAAGAAACCCAACAAGCTGAAGGGAAAACTGTGGAAATCCATTCCATGAACAATACCCGATATTTATCACGTTTCGCAGGCAAAGGACAATTCGCCGTGTGGACCAGTGACTCCAAATCTTACAAACTCTTGGTCGAAGATGGCTATTACAAAGTCATGAAGGACCTCTATTCAAAACGTGTCAATCAAGTGTGGATTCGCTTCTATGAACAAGCCGACAAAGTCCGCTTTGGATTACTATACAAAATGGTGTTCCCAATGATTGCATTATCCATGGTATTGGCTGTTCTATTCTCTACCGTAGAAGCATTGAGTGATTATCAAAACTATGCACTCATCGGTATATTAGCAGTGGTGTTAATCACCAATATGTTACAAACATCCATCATGAGAAAGAAAGTCGAAGGCGCAAGATCAGAAGCCGTTAAAGACATCAAACATATCGTGGGTGAAGCTCGTTTCAACGAACTATTAGAACAACAAGGTAAATACTACGAAGACTATTTCAAGTTTGAAGAAAAAGTAGAACCTGTTGAAGAAGTTGTTGAAGCTCAAGTAGAAGAAAAAACTGAAACCGAAGATAATAAGTCAAAATAGAGAGGTAATTTATGGAAAAAATGGATCATTTAAGTATTCAAACGCTACGTTTTCTAGGTGTCGACGCAATCAACCAAGCCAACTCTGGACACCCGGGTATTGTACTTGGTGCAGCACCAATGGCACACGTGCTTTTCACCCGTTTTTTAAAAGCATTCCCAAAGAAATCCAATTGGTTCAACCGTGACCGATTCATTTTGTCTGCGGGTCATGGCTCGATGTTATTGTACGGATTAAACCACTTGTCCGGTTATCAACTATCCATCGAAGATTTAAAGAATTTCAGACAAATTGGTAAGACCCCAGGTCACCCTGAATATGGTCATACCGACGGGGTTGAAACCACCTCTGGTCCACTTGGACAAGGGATTTCAAACGCGGTAGGTATGGCACTCGCTGAAACCCATTTAGCAGCTCGTTTTAACAAAGAAAATTTCCCAATCATTGATCACTATACGTATGTCATCTGTGGCGATGGTGACCTACAAGAAGGGGTTGCGTTAGAGTCTTTATCTTTAGCAGGGCACCTTGGATTAGGTAAACTCATCGTTTTATTTGATTCGAATGACATTCAATTGGATGGCAAAGTCTCTTTAGCATTCTCAGATGACCACAAGAAGAAATTCGAGTCCATGAACTGGCATTATCAAAAGGTTTCCGATGGTAACGACTTAAACGCCATTACCAAAGCGATTAAAAAAGCTCAAAGAGAATCCGATAAACCAAGTGTTATTGAAGTCAAAACCATCATTGGTTATGGTACTTCATTGGCTGGTACATCGAATGTTCATGGTTCACCGATTGGTTTAGAAAAAGCCGACGAACTTAGAAAAAACTTAAATTGGTCCTATAAACCATTTGAAGTACCACAAGATGTATATAAATACTACAGAACCAAAGTCTATAATCGCGGTTCTCGAAACTATCGTAAATGGATTCAAATGATCACTGAGTATCAAGAACAATTCCCAACAGAAGCAGCACAACTCAAATCATTCATTGTTGAAAATCAAGAAGTTGAGTTAAAGGATTTACCGAAGTTTGAAGTAGGTGCACAAATCGCCACACGCGCAGCTTCTGGTAAAGTCTTAGATGAACTTTCAAAATTGATGCCAAACATCATCGGGGGTTCTGCAGACTTAACTGCTTCAACCAAAGCCAAAGGTGCAGATGGTCACTTTTCGAAAGAAAACCGCTTAGGCCGTAACATCAACTTTGGTGTTAGAGAACATGCGATGGGTGCCATCGTCAATGGTCTTCAACTACATGGTGGATTGAAAGCATTCGGAGGCGCGTTCTTCGTATTCTCCGATTACATGAAACCAGCCATTCGTTTAGCAGCACTCATGCAAATCCCATCCATCTTTGTCTTCTCCCACGATACCATCGCGGTTGGTGAAGATGGACCGACCCATGAACCCATTGAACAACTCGCGGGACTTCGCGTCATTCCCGGATTAAACGTCTTAAGACCTGCTGACGCAAACGAAACCAGAGCCGCTTGGTTATGGGCCATTAAGCAACATAAAACACCGTCAGCAATCATCTTAACAAGACAAAATTTAAAGACCTTACCAGTCGTTTGTATGGACGTTTTTGAAAAGGGTGCTTATGTGGTTTCCCCTGAAAGAGGTAAACTTCAAGGCGTCTTATTAGCAGCTGGTTCAGAAGTTGGTTTAGCGATTGAAGCGCAACAACAACTCGAATCTCAAGGCGTATTTACGAGAGTCGTATCAATGCCTTCTCATTACTTATTTGAAAAACAATCTGAAGCCTATAAACAAGAAGTGCTCCCTTCAGGGGTTAAAACTTTAGCCATCGAGATGGGTTCTTCCGCTTCTTGGTACAAGTACACACCTCATGTTTATGGCATTGACCGCTACGGTCTATCCGCCCCACTTGAAGTGGTCATCAAGGCTTTTGGATTTACCAAAGAAAAAGTAGCACAAGCATTTTTAAGTATCTAAGAGGCGAGCAATCGCTTCTTTTTTCTTAAAAGCGTTTTATGTTGTAAACATAAAGCGTTCTTGGTAGAATATTACAGCAGGAAGTGATATTTATGTTAGACGTCATCGTCGTTGGTGGCGGACACGCCGGAATCGAAGCAGCGCTCGCTGCTGCGAGAATGGGCATGCAAACCATGCTCGTTACAGGTAAACTGGATCGTGTTGGCACCATGAGTTGTAACCCTTCCATTGGGGGTCCAGCCAAAGGTATTGTTGTTCGAGAAATCGACGCTCTGGGCGGACAAATGGGCAGAAGTGCCGATAAAGGACAAATCCAAATGAAGATGCTGAACCTTTCTAAAGGTCCGGCTGTTTGGGCTTTAAGGGCACAAATTGACAAGTTAGAATATCCAAAAATCATGTTAGAGGTGCTCAAAAACACCGCTAATTTAACCTTATTAGAAGCTTTGGTCGATGGCCTACATGTCGAAGACGGGGTTGCGAAAGGGGTTATTTTAGAGAGTGGCGATATTGTTGAATCCAAGACAGTCATCATCACTACTGGAACCTATTTACATAGCCGTATCCTCATCGGACATCAAACGAAAGACAGTGGACCAGACAATCAACCGACCACCCATGGCATCAGTGCTCAATTGGCTAAACTCGGTTTTGAAATTGTCAGGTTAAAAACAGGGACACCACCCCGCATTTTAAAGGAGTCCATTCACTATGAAAAGACGACCCCACAATACGCCGATGATAAGTTTCAAACCTTCTCATATGACCCTGAAATTACATCCATGGGACACCAAGAACCTTGTTACTTAACCCATACCAATTTAATTACCCACGGTATCATCAATATGCACTTGGGTGACTCTGCGATGTATGGGGGAATCGTCGAAGGTGTCGGCCCTAGATACTGCCCATCGATTGAAGATAAAGTGGTTCGCTTCAACGATAAGGAAAGACACCAAATATTCTTAGAGCCTGAAAGCATGAGTTTGAATGAAATCTATGTCCAAGGGCTATCTTCATCGATGCCAAGAGACGTTCAAGAACGTATTGTGCACTCCATAAAAGGGCTTGAAGACGCGGTTATCGTTAAATATGCATATGCGATAGAATATGACGCTATCAACCCAACACAACTCTATCAATCACTAGAAACACGTCTTGTGAAGAATTTATTCTGTGCGGGACAAATCAATGGGACTAGCGGTTATGAAGAAGCAGCGGGACAGGGCTTAATGGCGGGCATAAACGCAGTTTTAAAGATTCGCGGCGAAGCCCCATTCATCCTCAAACGTAACGAAGCCTATATTGGCGTTTTAATTGACGATTTAATTACCAAAGGCACCAAAGAACCGTACCGATTATTGACCTCTCGTGCGGAACATCGATTGTTGTTAAGACACGATAACGCAGACTTAAGACTACGTGAATATGGACATCAAATTGGTCTTGTTGATGAACAACGTTATCAACGCTTCTTAGCCAAAAAACGCGACATCACTTCATTGACTGAAGAGATTAAAACTGTCTATATCATGCCTACGGAACAAAACAATCAAATCATCCGTTCTACAGGTTCGGCCAAGATATCCGATCGCACGTCATTATATGAACTACTCAAACGACCTGAAATTAGATATAATATAATTAATGAATTTTATCCAAACAATTACAGTGAAGCTGTACTTGAACAAGTCGAAATTCAGGTGAAGTACGCAGGCTACATTGACAAAGCGTATAAAGAAGCAGAAAAAATGGTTCGTGTCGACGAAAAACCAATACCAGACGACATCAACTATGATCTGATTAAAAACCTTGCGAATGAAGCCAGAGTCAAATTGAAAAAAATCAGACCAACCACGCTTGGACAAGCCTCTCGTATCAGTGGGGTTAATCCAGCCGATATATCGATCTTATTGGTCTACTTAGAATCCTTGAGGTAACATGGACATATTTCAACCCCTAGGTCTCCAATTGAGCGAGACCCAACAAGCAAAATTACATCGATACTTTGAGGTTTTGGTCAAGGAAAATGAAGTGATGAATTTAACCGCAATCACGGACCTTGAAGGGGTTTATTATAAACACTTTTATGATTCCCTAACACTGACTAAAGCAATCGATCTATCATCTGTTCAAACACTGTTAGATATTGGCTCAGGTGCGGGATTCCCGGGCATTGTATTAAAGATTGTTTTCCCCCATTTGAAACTAACCATCGTGGATTCATTAAACAAACGAATTCTTTTCCTAGGGCGTTTAGTTAAAGCCCTTGAATTAGACGGGATTGAACTGGTCTGTGACCGTGCTGAAACCTACGCCAAAACCAAACGGAATTATTTTGATTTGGTTACCGCGCGAGCAGTCGCACCCATCGATATTTTAGATGAATTGGCATTACCGATGGTCAAAGTCGGCGGATATCTCATCGCCATGAAAGCTCAAAATTTCCAAGTGGAATTAGAACGCGCAAACAAAGGCATTCATATTTTGGGTGGACAAGTAGAATCCATCATATCATTAGAATTACCCAACCAATTGGGTGAAAGACATTTACTTAAAATAAAGAAGGTCAAAGAAAATAACCAATATCCTAGACCGTATAAAGACATTAAAAATAAACCACTCTAAGGAGCACACATGGGAAAAGTCATCTCGATTGCCAATCAAAAAGGCGGCGTCGGAAAAACAACTACATCTGTTAACCTCGCAGCTTCATTGGCATATTACGGGAAACGTGTACTGCTTATTGATTTTGATGCACAAGGTTCTGCAACCACCAGCTTAGGTATCAACCGAAGCCAATTAAAAGGTAATTTATACGATACATTGATGGGGGAAAAAACCATTGATCAAGTTGCCTTAACCATTTCTGTATTGGATAAATATCCATTGGATGTCGTACCAGCTACCATCGATTTGGCCGGTATTGATATGAAACTGATTAAATTTGATGATCATGAATACATCCTAGACCGACAACTTAGAAAGGTCAAAGATAGATATGATTATGTATTGATTGATTGTGCACCAGCCCTTGGTATTTCAACCTTGAATGCACTCTATGCATCCGACTCAGTTTTGATTCCAATCCAATGTCAATTCTTAGCGATTGACGGATTAACACAATTGCTCAATACCGTTAGGGTTGTTCAAAAAAACCTAAAGGTCAATCATCGTGAACTGACCATTGAAGGTGTCTTATTAACCATGTTAGATAAGCGCACCAAAGCCGGTTGGGCGATTGTTAATGAAGTAAAAGAATATTTTCAAGAAGGGGTATTTAAAACGTTCATCACCAGTAATGTAGCTGCTCAAGTCGCACCGACCTATGGGGTTCCTATTTTAACGTACGCGCCGAAATCCAGCGCAGCTACTTTATATAAATCATTGGCAAAGGAGTTAATCGAGAATAATGAAAACAAACACTAAGGTTTTAGGCAGAGGTTTAAGAGATTTATTGGTAGAAAATACCATCGATGAAATCCAAGAAGGGGAAAGAATTGTTGAAATCCCATTAACAGAAATCACCCCAAATCCATTCCAACCAAGACGTATTTTCGACCCAGAAAAAATCAATGATTTGGCAGCGTCCATCAGTGAACATGGTATCTTCCAACCCATCATCGTTAAACAAGTCAAAGATGGGTATATGATTGTATCCGGTGAACGTCGTTTTAGAGCGGCTAAACAAGTCGGACTTAAAACCATCCCGTCCATCATTCGTTCCTATGATCCAGCAAAGGTTGCTGAAATCTCGTTGGTTGAAAACTTACAACGTGAAAACCTAAGCCCAATTGAAGAAGCTGAAGCATACGCCAACATCATGCGTTCTATGGAAATCACACAAAAAACATTGGCTGACCGCATTGGGAAATCCAGAAGTTATGTGACCAATATCATCGGGCTATTAAATTTACCAGATGAAGTACAAGCCATGTTACTCAACAACGACATCTCTATGGCACATGCGCGTGTATTATCTAAGTTAGACGATCCACTACGCATCAAAACATTGGCGAAGAAAATTGTGAACGAACAATTGTCTGTACGTCAAATTGAAGTGCTTGCTGAAAAAGAAGAAAAAACCAACAAACAAAAACGCGAACCCAAACCAAAGACATTTGTCGTTTACGAACAAAGTTTAAATCAAAAGTTAGGTTTAAAGACCGTCGTTACCGCGAATAAGCTCACCATCAAAGTGAAGTCTGAAGAAGAACTCAAGGCATTGGTTGAAAAACTCCTCAAATGATGACCTATGAAGTCGGTATGATCATTCATACCAAAAAGCCTCACGTATGCGGGAGTAACGCGTGGACGGTTATACGCACAGGCGCGGACATCAAAATAAAGTGTAACGGGTGTGCGCGCGAAGTTATGATACCTAAATTTGATTTGGATAAGAAAATAAAAGCCCAAAAATAGCGCTAAAACAAGAAATCAGAAAAAATGTAACAATAGGTGTTGCATTTTTTTATTGGTTAGGTTAGAATAAAAAAGCACACGGCAAACCGGAGGGGTAGCGAAGAGGCTAAACGCGGCAGACTGTAAATCTGCTCCCTAAGGGTTCGGCGGTTCGAAACCGTCCCCCTCCACCACTTTTTAACAGCTTAAAGATAAGGGTTAAAAAAAGTCATACAAATACTTGACAACCCTATTTTAGAGTGTTAAAATGAATAAGCACGAAATCCGTGTGAGATAAAATTGGTCTTTGAAAACTGAATGATGATGAGTGTATAAAGAATAAAACAAAAAGCAATTCTAATGAAAGCTTAGAATAAAAAAAGATAAGAGCTAATTCTTACAATTCAAATATAATTTGGAGAGTTTGAT